>JBMOLK010000082.1:0-2094 GCA_049325575.1 Bacillota bacterium
ATCCCAACTTATCAGAAAATTCAACTAATGCACCAACATTTTGATACTTCTCGTGTCCAATATAAGGGTATACCTCAAATAGTTTCTCTATAACCGCATGTCCCATATTATTTTTCTCAACCCATACAGGACAATACCTGTAAAAGACAGCTAATTTGATTAACTCCCATGCATACATGTGCGGTGACCAATGCCCTCTTATTTCAGCAACAACTTTCACCTCGTTAATTTTCTTTCTGTCTCCTACTACTCCCACGTCATAATCCCCTTGTTCTAAACCTTCAGCAACGTCAGATGCTATGACATATCTATCTTTACAAGGTAATTCTGTAGGCATTTCATATATATATATATCTCCTGCCTCATCTTTCTCAAATTCTACTGCTAAATCGGATTTATTTATACACACCCCATTATCATTAAATTTTGGAGGTTTCACCCATAGTAATTTTCCAATCTCTATAACTGGCGGAGTAAGCCGTAGTTCCTTTATCCTACTATTAATGATGTCCACATCAAACACAGGTCTAACGGATGAAATATAATCCAAATCTAGCTCCTGTGCTATTGCAAGCTTATCATAATTACGCCTTATTTCTTCCGCATCATACCAGGGAGATCTTATCTTCCCCTTAGTATCTTTATACATACCAGAGGATTTAGATGGATGTAGTGACCAATGAAATGATTTAACGGCAGTAGTATTACTAAATCGTATGGATGAAAACTCACATGATAGCCCGTTAGGTGTACCAGAGACTATTCTACATGGTGCAGAGTCTCCACCAGCTATCCATGCTTGATGATCACCATCCCAAGCTTGAAATTCATCATAATATATAATATTATATCTACCTTGTCTACCAAAATTTGGATTTGTTGCTTGCCCTTGTACGGATGCCCCATTTATGGGATTATATAAATTTAGTGCCGTATCGTGAACCTTGCGTATAAATCCGCCAGGACGTAGGGATTCTGGAAGTTTATATAACATATAACGTAGTTTCCCAAAGTGTGAGTCTATCATCCAATTATTTACTAACAATTCTGTTCTAGACCCCACTAATGCTTGGAATCCATCAATACATAACCAGCACCATAATATAGTTGCTAGTATTACCCATGTTACACCCATATCTCTTGATTTATCTATTAATAAATCATTTGGTTCTATTAATATTTTACGTATTAACTCATTAACCAGGTCAACTTGGAAATCATACAGTATGAATGGCATGTCTACTGGTAAATGCTCTCTATCTTCACCTTTTCCATTTCTATTATCAAATGTCCAAAAGAAGGCATTCATTGCCCACACAGGGTCACTCTTAAATCTCCGACATACTTCTATTGCTGTATCTTTATCCTTCCTCATATAGTCTAATAGTTTACTTCTAAACTTCAAATTATCTTTTAAAGTTAAAGGATAGTTGTCTATTGATATCTCTTGATAAGGATATAGCATCATCTTCGTCTTGCTCCTTTACACTATATATATTTATTTCATTTCTTAATCCCACCTTATTACCTTCTAATTCTAATCTTGCTACTTTTTCATGAAATTCTAACATTGCCTTTGCAGCAAATAATTGCACCATAGGCCTATTTATACCTTGCCTAGTTTGTGCTACACCCACTAAACTTCTTAAGGCTTTTAATGCATTATCTATATCAGCTACTTGTAGGTGTGCTTGTAGTGTTTGGAAATATTTACTCGCCATATCTGGTGAATTTTCATCAATTATTCCTGGCATTTTAACCTCCTGAGAGATACACCTCTCCTTTTGTCTTGAACATCAGTCATAAAATTATTATATAATAAATTATAATGTAAGTAAAGCATGTTTGCTTTCAGTTATAATTTTAATTGTGTAAGTAACTCTAATTATGTAAGTAATTATTCTGTCTAATGTTTTCGCAAAAACAAGTCTTGAACAACGCCCCGATGAAGCACGCATTTACTGTATATATGTATATAATATATATTATACCCTGTACGTAAAGAAAAAAAGAGAAAAAAGAGGGAGAAAGAAGAAGAGAAAGAGAAAAAGAAAAGGAAACAAACAAAGAAACGGACAAACAAATAAATAAAGA
>JBMOLK010000083.1:0-2088 GCA_049325575.1 Bacillota bacterium
GTTAAAGGCAAGCTTGGATATATGTTTAAAAGAGGGAGGGAAAAAGATTCTTTAGAGAACCAGATAGCTGCTTTTTTAAGCCTTCCAATATTGTATAATTCGTATGTAAAAATATGCGATATAGAGAGAGATTTTGATGTTGTTGTTGTAGCTACCGGTACCACTGATTTTGCAAAAGAGAGAGGTATATTTTCAAATTCACTCAATATTTTTGCAAGGACCGCAACTATAATAGGAAATTTTGAAGCTTCTTCAGTAAGAATGTGGCTAAATAACGAGTATGCAAAGAATGGATTTGCCTATGTTATGCCTTTTAGTACAAGTGAAGCAAGGGTCACCCTCATGATAAATAACATCTCTAACAGGGAGCTGGAATTTTACTGGAAGGAGTTTTTAAGGACCGAAGGCATAGAATACAAAATGACAGAAACCAGGGATCTGGAACACAACCTGGGATTCGTTGATCCGGTTAAGATGGATAATATTTACTTTATAGGGGATGCGGCAGGGCTTACTGACGATTTTATAGGTTTTGGCGCCATTAGTGCCGTAGAAAGCGGATTCATGGCGGCAAGGGATATTGCCAATAATCTGGACTATTTAAAGTCTATAAAGCCATACATAGACCACAGGACGAAATTGCATGAACTAAGAAAAACATTAAATGCAATGGATAATAGAGAACTGGACAGGTTGTTGATGTTTTTAGGTTTACCTGTCATAAAACAGTTTGTGTATAACAATCCGATGTTTAAAGTTAAAAGAGCTGCAGTAATTGCACGGGCTTTTAACAGCTTGAATAGAGGATAAGGAAAAAAGGGTGGAATTGTATGAAAGTAGCCATAATTGGTGCCGGGCTGGCGGGACTATCTTGTGCCGGTGAACTTATGAAGAATGGAATAGTTCCAACCATTTTTGAAAAAAAAGGGTATCTGGGAGAAGACTACTTGTTTTCTGCAACTACACTAAGAATACTGGATAGGACATACCGGTCATCGGTAAGGTATTTGAACCAAAGATATGGCTTGAACTTAAAAGCCTTTTCACCGCTTAGGGAGATAATTATGATAAGCCCTGGCAAAACAACTGTTGAAAGGGGAAGGCTTGGCTATATATACATGAGGGGGGAAGAGAGGGATTCCCTTGAAAGACAGCTGGCAGCAGGTATTAATGCACCCATATTGTATGATAGTTATGTAAGAGTAAATGATGTCAAGAATGATTTTGACTATGTTATTGCAGCTACAGGTGATGAAACAGCTGCCAGGGAACTGGGGGTTTGGACTACAACATTTGATGTTCAAACCCGTATTGCTCTAGTGCTTGGCAGCTTCAGACTTGACTCGGCAAAAATGTGGGTTAATAATGAATATGCCAGGGTATGCTATGGCTATTTATCTGCTCACAGCCCGGGGGATGCACGGCTACTTCTTTCTGTAAACAATGTATCAGGCCGTGAGGTGGATTATTATTGGAACAGGTTCCTGATAAAAGAGGAGATTCCCTACAGAATTATGGAAATTAAAGATATTGAGTACTCTCTCGGGTATGTGTCATCGGCCAGGATAGATAATATTTACCTTGTTGGTAACGGTGCAGGACTTATAGATGATTTTCTTGGGTTTGGTGCAATAAACGCGATAGAAAGCGGAATTCTGGCAGCACGGTCTATTATAAACGGCTTTGACTATAATGAGCTTTTAAGGCCTATGAAAAAACATATAGCTGCTCTACATGAATTTCGAAAGGCAATAAATGAGTTTGGTAATGAGGATTATGACAGGCTTATTTCTTTTCTGGGGTTACCCTTTGTAAAGCAGCTAATATATAATAACCCTCTTGCAAAGGTAAAAACCCTGGCTGGCCTGGCTAGGGTTTATAATTTAATAAAGCACGCAGAAGACTAGTAAATGGGGACTATTACTTGAAAGAATAGCGTTCGCTAAAAACCAGTTTGGATAGAGGATCAAATATAAAGGTAACAAGCTTGCTGGGACCGGGCAGACCCCACTCTAAATAATAGTTATAGATATAAAAGAGTGATATAAGCATTAAAACTAAAGAAACCAGCATAGGCTTTATAAGTTT
>JBMOLK010000084.1:0-17080 GCA_049325575.1 Bacillota bacterium
ATGTTTATTCATATGCACTTAAACAAACTGAAAATAAGCTTGTAATCTGTATGGAAAACCTTATAAAAGAGATTGCTCAAGATGTTTTATATGGTAAAAATGCCGGTATAATTTCAGGAGGTTTCCATATGACAATGGTGGCTGTTATTGTAGATTTGTGTTCAATTCTAAGAAATAAGTACGGTCTTAAGGATGTTGTGTTGAGCGGGGGTGTGTTTCAAAACAGGCTTCTTCTAGAGCTTTCTATAAAAGAACTTGAGAAAAACAAATTCACTGTGCACTTTCACAGTAAGGTACCTGCCAATGATGGTGGAATTGCTCTTGGACAGGCTGCTATTGCCTTAAGAAAGTACATTAATGGGGAAATTAATGAGGGAGGGAACTAATTAATATGTGTCTTGCTATACCTGGAAAAGTAATGAATATTATGGGAAATAGAGCTGAAGTAAGTATTATGGGAGCTGCCAAAGAGGTCTCCATCGTTTTGATTGAGTCTTTGAATATAGGAGATTACGTTATAGTTCACGCAGCCTGTGCAATTTCAAAGATTGATGAAATAGAGGCACTAAAAACAATAGAAATCTTTCGTGAACTGGGAGAAGAATGTCATGAATAACATCCAATCTCTATACAATGATAAAGCACTTGTCAATAATATTGTAAATGCAATTAAAGAGTACGAAGATAAAACAATAAAAATCATGGAAGTGTGCGGAACACATACCATGGCAATTTCACGCTTTGGAATAAGGAGCATACTGTCGGAAAAAATCAGGCTTATTTCAGGCCCTGGATGCCCAGTCTGCGTCACACCAAGCTCATATGTAAGGGCTTCTATAGAGCTTGCAAGGAATGAAGGCGTTATAGTAACTACTTTTGGCGATATGATGAGAATTCCTTACAAAGGCAACAGCCTACTTCGTGAGAAAGCACTGGGCAGAGACATAAGGATGGTTTACTCTCCCTTGGACAGTATTAAAGTGGCGAAGGAAAACCCGGATAAAAAGGTAGTATTCCTTTCTGTAGGCTTTGAAACTACAATTCCGGTGATTGCTTTGTCTGTTTTAGAGGCTTTACAAAATGGTGTATCAAATTTTATGCTTCTTACAGCAAATAAAACAATTCCTCAAGCAATGAGGGTTCTATCATCAGACCGGGACATAGAAGTAGATGGGTTTATATACCCTGGACATGTAAGTGCAATCATCGGTACAGGCCTTTACCATGAACTTGCTTTAAAGTATGGAATTCCAGGAGTAGTTGCAGGTTTTGATCCGGTTGATGTTTTAGGAGCAATTTATAAAATTATTGAAAATATCAAAAACAAAGAGATTAAAGTGGAAAATCTATATTCAAGGATTGTAAACCCTGAAGGAAATAGAACAGCTGTAAAAACAATTAATGATGTTTTTGAGGAATGTGATGCGGTATGGAGGGGCATAGGTGTTATACCCAAATCAGGGCTTAAACTAAAAAAAGCATTCAGCGAAATTGATGCATGGAAGCTTCTGGACATTGAGGAAAATGAGCAGGATGAAGAGCCTGACGGTTGTAAATGTGGTGATATTTTGAAGGGGAAGTGCCTTCCATATGAGTGCAAACTGTTTGGAAGGGCTTGCACACCGGAAAATCCTGTAGGTTCCTGTATGGTATCTGGTGAAGGAACATGTGCAGCCTATTTTAGATATGGATAATGGAGGATTATATGAGTGACATTATTACCTTGGCTCATGGCAGTGGAGGAAAATTGACCCATGGCCTGATAAAAGATTTGTTCCATAAACATTTAAATAATGGACTATTAATGGAGGCGGGCGACTCGGCAGTATTTGGTGTTGAAAAGGGAAGAATGGCGTTTACCACCGACTCCTATGTAATCAGCCCGATTTTTTTTAGGGGTGGGGACATTGGAAAGCTGGCTGTATGCGGTACGGTAAATGACCTTGCTGTATGCGGAGCAAATCCAAGATACCTAAGCTGCGGATTTATAATTGAAGAGGGATTTAAGATAAGTGACTTGGAAGCTGTTGTACAATCAATGGCACAAGCTGCTAATGAGGCTGGTGTGTATATAGTAACAGGTGATACCAAAATTGTTCAAAAAGGCTGTGCGGATAAATTATTTATAAATACCTCCGGAGTAGGTATTGTGCCTGATGGAGTATCTTTATCAACCCAAAAAATCAGGCCAGGTGATAAGGTAATTATTTCAGGAACTATGGGGGACCACGGAACAGCAATTCTTTTGGAAAGAGAGAACTTCAGTGTTAAAAGTAATATAGTAAGTGATTGCGCCCCACTAAATTCCATGATTAAGACAGTCATGACAGATTACTCCCAATATATCAGAATCATGAGAGATCCGACAAGAGGTGGTGTAGCAACAACGCTAAATGAACTGGCAGCAGGTAATCAGTTCGGAATTAGGCTGTTTGAAGATCGACTACCTGTTAAGGACGAAGTTAAGGGAATATGCGAAATGCTTGGAATGGACCCTCTATATATGGCTAATGAAGGCAAGGTTATAACGATAGTCGATGGCTCGCAAGCGGAAAGAGTAGTAAATACTATAAGAGAGCATCCTTATGGTAAAGATGCGGCAATAATAGGTGAGGTTGATGACGTTTTCAAAGGCAAGGTTCATATTAATACCATTGCTGGAGGGAATAGAATTATTGATATGCTGGTAGGAGATCAGCTGCCCAGAATATGTTAATAGTCAAGAAGCAGGTCCAAATATTATAAAGGGATAGGGGGTAAAAATTTACACGTGATTATACAAACATTAACCTCTCCGCTTATAAGCTTGGATCGATCTAGTGTAGGTACTTCGATATTTTCAGTAATTCCATTGGATTCAATTTTTATAACTGAAAAACCAGCTCCCATACGACATGGCATTTGGGATATATACATAATTGTATTAAACAGGAAACAGGGCTTTTGCCGGATTATGTTGGTATAAATAGTGATTACTATCCGTTGGACTAAGATAAATTAAGTACATTAAAAGGGATTAAGACAATGCGAAGAATAAAGATAAAACAGTCAAGGAAGCTTACTGGAATTTTTTAGAACCCTATAGAATAGAGGAGTGTTTACATAATAAAAGTATTATTATATTATTGTATTAATAACACCTCAAATTCACGATTAAGTGTGTTTTCTGCCACCGGCAGACTGTGACTGAAGTTGGTAAATTGTAATATATGGGGATGCCACTACGGTATCCCTTTACTTGTGTAGTAACAAATAATTTATGGTTAATTTAAAATTCCGAACTAAAAAAGAAAGTCATTTTCGAATAAATTATATGATTAAACAATCAAATAATATATTTTTTCACGTATAGAAAAATACATTCAATCTTTAGTTATTTTGCGCTTTCAAGTGTAAGAATTAATATTATTTTATATGATTATGAGGTTATTTTTATAAAAAATATTGTTGAGGGAAGATATATATGCTAATTATTTCCACTATTTTTAATTATGCAACTGAAACCGCAACTCGTATTGTTGAAAAAATCAAGAATGGAGATAAGCAACTAAAAGAGAAGTTCATAGAAGATTATATCCCATTTATATTGAATATTATTTCAAGCTTCTATTCTTCAAAGACAATTGATTTGAAAAATTGTGATGAATATAGCATTGGACTAATGGCATTTGATGAAGCTATTGAAAAGTTTGACAGTAGTAAAAGTAGAAGATTTCTTAAATTCGCAGAAATGGTGATAAGAAGAAGAATGATAGATTATTTTAGAAATACAGCATCTATTAGTAAAAATGAAATTCCATTTTCGTATTTTACCAGCAAAAATGAAAATGAGCTTGAGGATAAACTAAATATGTTTGATATTCATTGGGAATCAAGTAGATATGAAATTATTCACGAATTAAATGATTTTTCCAAACAGTTAGAAACTTTTGGGCTAGACATAAGAAATTTGCCTGACTATATGCCCAAGCATAAAGATTCAAGACAGTTGTGTATAAGCATAGCAAAAAAAATCGTAGAAAATAAGAAAATTTACGACAAGTTAAAAACAAAAAAATATTTTTATATGAAAGAACTTACTAAAGTAATAGATGTTCATCCAAAGACTGTTGAAAGAAATCGGAAGTTTATAATTTGTTTATGTATCTTATATGAAAATGATTACGGAAATTTCAAAGCGTATTTAAACAAAATATTTTAAAGGAATAAAACCAAAGCCGTTTGTTCCTTTTACCTAAATCTGCACCTTTAAGGGGGAGAGAAATGAAATATCAAGGCATTGTAATAAGCATTACAAAAAACAAAGCAATAGTTTCCACTGACGATTTTAAGTGCTTTTATGTTAAGAGAAGACCTACAATATATGTAGGAAAGCAAATTGAATTCACAGAAAAGGAGATCATTAGAAAAGGGGCAGTTCTGACAAAACTAGCGTTAAGTGCTGCTTGTTTGGCTATTCTATTTGTTATAGCTTCTTTTTCAAATCTTACAGATATGATAAATATAAAGAATATTTTATCAGAGCCAGAAGTTTTTGCTTATGTTGATGTTGATATTAATCCCAGCCTTGAGATGGAAATTGATGATAAGGGAAATGTTTTAAGACTAGACCCATTAAATGAAGATGCAAAGGTTCTCATTAAAAAACTAAAGTTTAGTAATATTAGTGTCTCTAAAGTTATTGATAATATAATCGATGAGGTAAAAAAGAATAAGGATATAAGTGAAGCAAAAAAGGATTATATACTAGTCTCAAGTACTTTAAACAATAAAAAAAATGAAGATGATAAAGATTACCAAGTTGAAAAGAAAAAACTTGATATTATAATGAACTCGTTGAGAGACAATATACAAGAAAACAGCCAAGTAAATGTCTATCTTGTGGAAACAAATATATATGAAAGAGAAGAAGCACGGAGCGAAGGTATATCTACCGGCAGATATGTATTGTATAATAAATATGAAAATTTGAGAAGCAGCTTTTCAATAGAAGAAGTTAAAAAAGTTAATATTAATGAGTTGTTAGAGGGCATACCCGAACAAGATAGTCTCAAGGGTAATCCGGTACCAACCCCTTCGCCTTTGAGAACTGAAGATACTGAGCAGAATGGACCTACAAAAGAGCCCAATATAGAATTAAATACTCCATCACCAACACCAGCAGCTACATCAATATCTATACCAACACCAAAGCTAACAATAACAGCAACACCAACATTAAAACCAACAGCAACACCAATACCAATACCCGGGATTATTGAGGCTGAAAACTATACAACTATGTCAGGAATTGAGGTTGCCGGATCAAGCGTAGCGTATATAAATACTGGAGATTATATGGATTACAATGTAAAGGTAGCTTCCTCAGGTACCTACACAGTGGAGTTCAGAGCTTCCAGCGCACCTGGTTCAACAAATGGGATACAACTTAGGAGCGGCAGCACAACTCTCTGTACTGTAAATGTGCCAAACACCGGCAGTTGGGGCACTTACACCATACTAACCGCTAATGTAACGCTAAATGCCGGTCAGCAAACACTAAGAGTATACGCCAATAATTCATATTGGAACTTGGATTGGTTTAGGTTTACACCAACTAGTAAAACTATAAATCCATCATTTATGAGATTCGAATCATATAATTATCATGGATATTATATAAGGCATCAATCATTTGAAGCCAATATTTCACCGTATGTGACACCAGTTGAAGATTCCATATTTAAGATAGTTCCTGGTCTTGCCGACCCAAATTGTATATCCTTTGAGTCAAAGAATCTCCCAGGATATTACCTGAAGCATGAGAACTTTAAAGTTATTCTCAAACAATATGATGGCACAGAAACCTTTAATGCAGATGCAACCTTTAGAAAGGTACCTGGTTTATGGGATGAAACTTTGATTTCTTTTCAATCATTTAATCATCCAAATAGATATTTAAGACATAGGGAGTTTTATCTTTGGATTGACGAAATTGTTACCGATCTTGAAAGGAAAGACGCGACATACATTGGAATTAAAGTTGAGTAGTATTGTAATAAATATGATAAATTATTAAATAGTTTTAAGCAATGATAATTTTAGTATTTATATAAATCGCGAAAATGATTTTACATTGAAGAATTTGATTTTCGCGATATTAAATCAAGGAAATTGAAGCGCGATGTAAGATCTTTATCGCGTTCAATATAGAATCAAGTTTTTATTATTAAATTATTAAACAAAATTAAAATCAGTATAGGTCATGCTTAAGGGAAAGCGCATCATCAGAGTTTAGGGCGTTTTTTCTCAAGCAGGTTTATACTGTTTTTTATTTGGCTCATCAATTTTATCTATATATAGTTTTACTGTCAGATCTCTATAAATTCCGAACTTAAAAACGGCATATATTCCGAATGAGTATAATGAACAGCACAAATTAATGATTATTGGGGTAGGTACGGAATTACAATAAATTTGTTTTTGACTGAGGCTAAGAAAATTAGGGCTACAGTTTTAATAAATTATTTTTTATAGGGAGGAGGAAAATGTGTGTGTAACAAAATGAGACTGGCTGGATAAGTAGCCTTTTACTAACGACCATAAACTGGATGTAAAGTTAAAATTAGAAAGAAAACGGGGTTTATTTATTTATGAAAAAAAATTTTAAAAAAGTCATATCGTTTTTTATGATTATGGCATTGACATTGTCAAGTGCTATTACCGTATTTGCTGATTACCCGATATTTTACCAGCGTTATACAGCCGACCCAACTGCCCTGGAAGCAAACGGCAGGTTATATCTTTACTGTTCACATGACGTATATGACCCTGATAGACCGGGTTATATTATGAATGATATTACATGTATATCCACGGATGACATGAAGAACTGGACAGACCACGGAGAGGTATTCAAAGCCTCTGGTTGGGCCGGGCTGTCATGGGCCCCTTCAGTTGTTGCCAGAAACAATAAGTACTACATGTATTTTGGAAATGGCGGCGGCGGTATAGGTGTTGCTGTAAGTGACAGCCCTTCAGGTCCTTTTAAGGATGCACTTGGAAAGGCATTGATAACGGGCAGTACTCCTGGCGTAGATCCATCAAATGGATTTTGGTGCTTTGATCCAGGCGTTTTTGTTGATGATGATGGACAGACATATTTGTATTTTGGCGGCAACGGAGAAGGAAATATCCGTGTAGCAAAACTTAACAGTGATATGATAAGCCTTAACGGCCCTGTATCAAAGATGACAGCTCCTATTTTTTTTGAGGCTTCATATATGCATAAGTATAACGGTAAATATTACTTTACCTATTCAACCAATTTTTCCAAAGGTGCAGCTACGATAGACTATATGATGAGTGACAGCCCGACGACTGGATTCCAGCATAAAGGTACTGTATTGGCTAATCCTCCTTTAAATGAGGGTAACAATAATCATCATTCGATAGTATCTTTTAAAGGAGATTGGTACATTGCTTATCACAACAGGGCTCTGGCGATAGCTAATGGTGCACCTGCAGGTGATGCACGAACATACCAAAGAAGTGTATGTATAGACCGCTTGTATTACAATGCGGATGGTACTATACAGAAGGTTAATATTACAACTGACGGTCTGAAACAGCTTAAGAATGTAAATCCCTATATTAGAAATGAAGCTGAAACAATGGCCCAGGAATCCGGTATTCAAACAGAGGAATGTAATGAAGGCGGTCGTGATGTAGGATACATTCAAAATGGAGACTGGATAAGAGTTAGGGGCGTTGATTTTGGGTCCGGAGCGACATCATTTGAGGCAAGAGTAGCATCGGAAACCAATGGCGGAAACATAGAGATTCGCCTTGACAGCCTGACAGGTAAGTTGGTTGGAACATGTGAAGTTACAGGTACCGGCGGCTGGCAGACATGGGTAACCAAATCCTGTCAAGTAACCGGTGCAACAGGGATACACGATTTATACCTGAAATTCACGGGCGACAGCAATTACATGTTTAATTTCAATTGGTGGAAGTTCAACTCCGGCACACCAGTACCAACACCAACATCAACTACTTCACCAATAATTACTCCAACACCCACACCTACAACACCGGTAGTTCAAAGAAGTGCGTTCGAAAGACTGGAAGCAGAGAGTTACAATAGTGTTAGTTCTTCAACTATTGAAATAATAGGGGGTACTCCTAACGGCGGAAGCGGACTAGGTTACATCAGTAGCGGTGACTATCTGGTATATAACAATATAGACTTTGGAAACGGAGCAACATCGTTTAAAGCAATGGTTGCAGACGCTGGTACTGCCAATATTGAACTACGACTAAATAGTCCGACCGGTACTCTCATAGGTACATTGCCGGTGGCATCAACAGGAGATTGGAATACATATCAGGAACAGACCTGCAGCATTAACAAAGTTACAGGAAAAAACGATTTGTATCTCGTATTCACAGGTGCTGTAAATATAGACTGGTTTACATTTGGCGAAGGAAGCGGTCCGGAGAATTTGGGTGATTTGAATGGTGATGGAAGTGTCGACTCGCTGGACTATCAATTATTAAGAAGGCATTTACTCCGTATAACTCCACTTACAGGAACGTATCTTTCCAATGCTGATGTAAACAAAGATGGAAGTGTTGACTCTACAGACTATACGTTAATGAAAAGATATATATTGCGGATTATATCTTCTTTCAGTTAATCTAAATATCGTCTGGAATAATGGAGAACTCATTGCAGCAAAAAATATAAATATAAACCAATATTATTTAAAAGGTAAAGTAAAGAGAGAATGAAACGGTTTTTTTATAGAAAGTAAATCCACATTTTTATTCCCTATGATTATAAACTTCTTAATTTTAAAAAAAATTATGGGAGGTTTAAGTATGTTATATGCAGGAAAGCTAAAAAGCGGCTTTGAGATTAAAAAAACCCTCGCTATTTTATTGGTATTGTGTCTGTCACTTTCGCAAATGGTTTTTGTATATGCCTGGCAGTCTGACAATGGAGACGGCACATTCAACAATCCGCCATTATACGCCGACTATCCGGACCCCAGTATGATCAGGGTTGGCGATTATTTCTACTTAGCTACTTCCACTTTTGCCGGAGTACCGGGTCTGGTTATTTTAAAATCCGAAGATATGGTTAATTGGGAAATTGCCGGTCATTGTATATCCTCATTTACCGGTAACAACGCATATAACCTTGAAGGAGGAACAAAATACGGTAACGGTTGCTTTGCTCCTTCGATAGCTTATAAGGACGGTACGTTTTATGTGGCGGTTACTCTTAATGGAGAAAGAACCCGTATTTATTATGCAAAAGATGTAGCCGGTCCATGGAGTTACAATTTGTTGGGCGGCAGTTATTTTGATCCCTGCTTGTTTATTGAGGATGACGGTACTCCCTATCTTGCCTATGGCGGAGCCTGGCAAAACCAGATCAGTATGGTACAGTTGAATTCGAACTTAAGTTCTACAACAGGTTCATCGCGGGTAATTCTTTCTTACAATAATGTTGAAGGTACACATCTGACTAAAGTCAACGGAAGATATTATTTGTTTAACGCTGTGCCGGCACAAAGATTAGTTTGTTCCCGGGCAAATAATGTCTGGGGGCCATATGGTGAAACTACTACACTATGCACCGCCGGAAAAGGCGGGCATCAGGGCGGTATTGTCGATCTGCCCGATGGCAGCTACTGGGGCTATCTTCATCAGGATGACGGTGCAATCGGCCGTCCCACCAGAATCTGCCCTATTACCTGGGAGAATGGCTGGCCGAAATTCGGTAGACCGGGATTTACAGGTCAGGTTGAATCAAAATATACCAAACCAATTCAGAATAAACCTATAAAAGTGCCTGCTGCTTCAGATGAATTTAATAGCAGATCTTTAGGACTTCAGTGGATGTGGAATCATAATCCGGATAATACAAAATGGTCACTGACAGGATCTGCCTTAAGGTTAAAAGCTACTACTGCAAAGGATTTCTGGAATGCCCGGAACAGTTTAACTCAAAAAGGCCAGGGGCCGATTAGTACCGGCACCATTAAAATTGATTGCAGTGCAATGCAGCCTGGAGATATATGCGGATTGGGAATGTTAGGAGACCCACGCGGTTATATTGCTGTTACCAGGGACCCCAAACGTATTATAATGTCGGAAGAAGAAAGCGTAAAGGCAACTGTTAATAATATAACTTCAAATATTTTATACTTTAGGATAGAAATGAACTTCAATACTAAGCAGGCCAGGTTTTTTTGGAAAGATGACAGCAGAGATTGGCAACAACTCGGAACATCAATAACTATGGGCTTTGATTGGCAGTATGGCACATTCCAGGGTGAACAGTATGCTATTTTGAATTTTAATCCTTCCGGAAGTTCCGGATATATGGATGTTGATTGGTTCCGGTTAAATGATATACCAGGCGGAAATCAGACACCTTTTCCTAGCCCTACCCCTAGCCCGAGATCAGCATTTGCACAGATCGAAGCGGAAAGCTATAACACACAGTCGGGAATTCAGATTGAAAGCTGCTTAGAAGGCGGGGAGAATGTAGCATATATTGAGAATGGAGATTATGCCGTTTACAAAAATATCGATTTCGCTAATGGTGCAGGAAGTTTTCAGGCAAGAGTTGCCAGCGCGGCTAGCGGAGGTAATATTGAGCTAAGGCTTGATAGTATTACTGGCCCATTAGTAGGGACTTGTCCTGTTGCCGGAACAGGAGATTGGCAGACATGGATAACTGCAACGTGCGGTGTTAGTGGAGCAAAAGGCGCTCATGATCTTTATTTAAAATTCACAGGCGGCAGCGGTTACCTGTTTAATATAAACTGGTGGAAGTTCAGTACCGCTGCTCTAACCCCTACGCCAACCCCAACCCCTAGTGGGAGTTTAGGTGATTTAAACGGGGATGGAAGTGTCGACTCGTTAGACTATCAATTATTAAGAAGACATTTACTCCGTATAGCTCCACTTACAGGAACAAACCTTTTAAATGCGGATGTAAACAGTGATGGCAGTGTGGACTCTACCGACTATACATTATTGAAAAGATATATACTGAAGATTATTTCTTCTTTAGGCTAATCTCAATATGAATGGGAAATGGTAAGGTTATAGATTTTATATGTTTTAGACAGTACATGATTCAATTTAGTTTTAAGTGGAGGGTTTGAGAAATGAGAAAGATTTTTATAGTACTGTTATCGATTATGTTGATTATGTCTTTTGGTATTTCAACATGTATTGCAGACAATCCAATTGTACAAACTCTTTATACCGCTGATCCTGCTCCTTTGGTGTATAACGGGACATGTTACCTGTATACTTCACATGATGAGGACGTAATAGTAGATAACTTCTTTACCATGAATGACTGGAGATGCTATTCTTCAACAGACATGGTAAACTGGACCGATCATGGGTCTCCATTGTCCTATACTACATTCAGTTGGTCAAGTGGCAAAGCATGGGCCGGGCAGTGCGTAGAAAGAAACGGCAAGTTCTATTTCTATGTTCCTATAGCAAAAAAATCCGGCGGAGAGGCAATTGGTGTTGCAGTATCAGACAGTCCTACAGGGCCGTTTACCGATGCTCTTGGAAAGCCTTTGATAGAACGAGGTTGGGGTGATATCGATCCTACCGTATTCATCGATGATGATGGACAGGCGTATCTGTATTGGGGAAACCCTGACCTTTTCTATGTGAAGTTAAATCCGGATATGATTTCGTATTCAGGGGGTATTGTTAAAGTACCACTTACTACATCAAGTTTCGGAACCCGCAGCAATACCGATAGAGCGACTTCATATGAGGAAGGCCCATGGTTTTATAAGCGCAATAACTTATACTATATGGTATTTGCAGCAGGCCCAATACCCGAACATATCGCCTATTCAACAAGCACAAGTCCTACCGGGCCCTGGACCTATCGGGGTAAAATCATGCCTACTCAGGGAAGCAGCTTTACCAACCATGCGGGAGTAGTTGATTATAAAGGAAATTCCTACTTCTTTTATCATAACGGTGCTTTACCTGGGGGTGGAGGTTTCCACCGTTCTGTATGCGTGGAACAGTTCAAGTATAATGCCGATGGAACATTTCCGACAATTAATATGACCAAAGAAGGCCCGGCACAGATAGGTACTTTAAATCCATATGTCAGAAACGAAGCTGAAACAATTTGCTGGGGATCAGGTATTGAAACAGAAAAATGCAGTGAAGGCGGAATGAATGTAAGTTTTATTGAAAACGGTGATTATATAAAGGTAAAGGGTGTTGATTTTGGTGTGGGTGCGGCATCCTTTGAGGCAAGAGTAGCATCAGCAACCAATGGCGGAAACATTGAGATACGTCTTGACAGCCCGACAGGGAAGTTGGTTGGAACATGTGCTGTAACAGGTACTGGGGGATGGCAGACCTGGACCACTAAATCCTATCAAGTCACCGGTGCAACTGGGATACATGATTTATACCTTAAATTTACAGGTGACAGTGGTTATCTGTTAAATCTCAACTGGTGGAAGTTCAACTCCGGCGCACCAGTACCAACACCAACATCAACTACTACGCCAATAATTACTCCTACACCTACACCAACTCCCGTTCAAAGAAGTGCATTTACAACATTGGAAGCAGAGAGTTATAACAGTCTTAATTCTTCAACCATTCAGACAATAGGAGGTACACCCAATGGCGGAAGCGGGGTAGGTTATATTAGTAACGGTGATTATCTGGTATTTAAAAAGATAGACTTCGCAAGTGGGGCAACTTCATTCAAGGCTCTTGTTGCAAACGCAGGTACTTCTAATATTGAATTAAGATTAAATAGTCCGACAGGTACCCTCATAGGTACATTGCCGGTGGCATCAACAGGAGACTGGAATACATATCAGGAACAAACCTGCAGCATTAACAAAGTTACAGGAGTAAACGACTTGTATCTCGTATTTACAGGTGCTGTAAATATAGACTGGTTTACATTTGCTGAAAGTTTAGGTGATTTAAACGGGGATGGAAGTGTCGACTCGTTAGACTATCAATTATTAAGAAGGCATTTACTCCGTATAACACCACTTACAGGAACAAATCTATCCAATGCGGATGTAAACAGTGATGGCAGTGTGGACTCTACCGACTATACATTATTGAAAAGATATATACTGAAGATTATAACTTCTTTCTAGGGATTTGAAAGGGATCGTAGATACGATCCAATTTCAGATTTTTGTTACATGATGCCAAAAAGAGTACTGAAAACGAAATATGGTATAATATACCTTTGCGATAAGGGGGATTAATTATGAAATTAGATATGAAAATTAGAGGAATTACATTTATATTAATTATTGCATTTGTTATTAGCGTGCTAGGCGTTTTCCCAGATCGGGTACACGCTGAACCTCAGCGCGGTCGGCCACATCTCAACGCAGCCAGGACTACATTTGTTGGTGATAATGGGCAGCCGTTGCGTGGGCCATACACTTCCACCGAATGGACTTCGGCAGCTCCATATGACCAGATTGCAAGAATGAAGAACCTAGGCTTCAATGCCGTACACCTCTACGCGGAGTGCTTCGATCCGAGATATCCCAATGCTGGAAGCACAGCACCCGGGTATGCGTCTGACGAAGTCGACAAGATAGTGCAAAGGACGAGAGAACTTGGTCTTTACCTGGTAATGACTATAGGCAACGGTGCCAATAATGGGAACCACAACGCCAGATGGGCGAAAGATTTCTGGAGTTTTTATGCACCGCGTTACGCAAACGAAACACATGTTCTGTATGAAATACATAACGAGCCTGTGGCATGGGGGCCACCTTATTCGTCCACGACGGCTACTCCAACCGGTGCGGTTGAAATGAATATAGACGTATATAAGACCATCCGTGCACATGCACCCAACACTCCTATATTAATCTTCTCCTATGCGGTGTTAGGGGGCACGGGAGGAACAACCGAAGCATTGAAGGACATTCGTGCTTTCAACAGTGCAGTTTTCGGCAACACGAACGCTGTGTGGACTAACGAAGCTGTGGCGTTTCACGGATATGCAGGCTGGCAGGGAACCGCCACTGCCGTGGATGGTCTGCTAAAAGCAGGGTATCCCTGTTTCATGACCGAGTATTGCGGAGGTGCTTGGGGAAGCGGTATGGGTGGATTTGATATTGAACTTACATCCGAATTGGAACGCATGGGTGTATCCTGGCTTGGTTTCCAATATATCCCACCTACTGGTGTGTCCTATGATGTTACAAAACCCGAATATTTCTCGGCATTGGTTGAAAATGCCGGTCTATCATGGAAGCCTGACTACGGCAGTTGGCCAGTGGCCCGCGGTGTTCACGGTAACGGAGGGTTGCCAAGGAAAACTGCGACATGGGTCAATAACTTCCTGACTGGTACCACACGCATCGAAGCTGAGTACTTTGACTGGGGCGGGAATGGTGTCTCCTTTTACGACAAAGACTCCGAGAACAAAGGAGGGCAGTACCGCTCTAATGAAGCGGTGGATATTGAAACGACTATGGACGCTGGCGGTGGATATAATGTTTGTTGGATTGAAGAGGGGGAATGGCTCGAATATACCATCTGGGTCCAGCACCCCGGTTATTACAATCTCTCGCTGCGTGTGGCAAACAACGGTGGCGGAAGAGCGCAGGCGAACTTCGGTAATGTGGATAAGACCGGGACTTGGGTACTGCCGGCTACTGGAGGTTGGCAGACCTGGACGACAACCACCCAGCAGGTGTTTCTTGGATTCGGCCGTCAAAAATTGCGCATCAATGCTTTATCCGGCGGATTCAATTTGAACTGGATCGAACTTTCTCCGGTAGCAACAGGACCGGTGGCAGACGGGACTTATAAATTTTTGAACCGTGCTAATGCAAGGACATTGCAGGAAGTAACCAGCAACAACTCTATTATAACAAGTAATTACAATGGATCAACGGAACAGCACTGGAAAATTCAGCACATTGGCGGTGGCCAATACAGAATCTCATCAGCAGGCAGGGGTTGGAATTGGAACTGGTGGATGGGATTTGGTACTGTCGGGTGGTGGGGAACTGGCGCCGGTACGTGTTTTATTATCAGACCTACTAGTGACGGTTACTACAGATTTGTGCTCGTTGGTGACGGCACAAACCTGGAGCTATCAAACAATGACCCGAGCAAGATAGAAGGGAAGGCTTATCATGAAGGTGCCAATCAACAGTGGGCCATCCTGTCACCTTCCGCCCCTGTGTTTCCAACTGGATTGAGTGCCACATTAAATTCATCCGGCAACGCGGCCAATCTGAAATGGAATACCACAACGGGTGCAAACAGCTACAACGTCAAGCGATCTACTACAAGTGGCGGTCCTTACTCAACTATTGCCACCGGTATTACCTCGACAAACTACACCGACGACACTGGCGTGGTGTCAGGCACCAAGTACTATTATGTGGTCAGTGCGGTTGCCAGTGGAGTGGGATCTCTCAACAGCGCTGAAGCGATACTGCTATATCCTAAACTAACCGGCACCGTTATTGGTACTGCTGGATCGTGGAATAACTCAGGGAACACAATCGCCAAGGTTTTCGATAATGACCTGAACACGTACTTTGACGGACCTACCGGAAACGGTTGCTGGGCAGGTCTGGACTTTGGTGTTGGCGTGAGTAATGTCATTATGCAGATAAACTACTGTCCGCGCCCCAACTTTCAGCAGCGCATGGTAGGCGGAATATTCCAGGGTGCCAACCGAGCTGACTTTGGCGACGCAGTGACGCTGTTTACCATTACGACACAACCGGCCACAGGTGTATTAACTTCGGTGAACGTCACCAATACGAACGCCTTCCGCTATGTCCGTTATCTATCTCCCGACAGCAGCAATGGCAACGTGGCGGAGATACAATTTTTAGGTGCACCAAAAGCCAATACAACACCAACTCCTACTCCTACACAAATATCACCGACACCTACTCCTACACAAATTTCGCCTACACCAACTCCGGTTCAAAGGAGTGCATTTACAAGACTTGAAGCAGAGAGTTACAACAGTGTTAATTCTTCGACTATTCAAATAGTAGGTGGTACACCTAATGGCGGAAACGGTGTGGGGTATATCAATAGCGGCGACTATCTGGTATTTAAAATGATAGACTTCGGAAGTGGTGCAACATCGTTTAAAGCAATGGTTTCGGATACCGGTACTGCCAATATTGAACTGCGGTTAAATAGTCCGACGGGTACCCTAATAGGTACATTAACGGTAGCGTCAACAGGAGACTGGAATACATATCAGGAACAAACCTGGAGCATTAACAAAGTTACAGGGGTAAACGACCTTTATCTCGTATTTACTGGTGCTGTAAATATTGACTGGTTTACATTTGGTGAAGGAAGCGGTTCGGAAAGATTAGGCGATTTAAATGGTGATGGAAGTATCGACTCGACAGACTATCAAATATTAAGAAGGCATTTACTCCGTATAACTCTGCTTACAGGAACAAATCTCTCCAATGCTGATGTGAACAGTGACGGCAGTGTAGACTCTACCGACTATACGTTGTTGAAAAGATATATACTACGTATTATAACTTCTTTCCCTGGATAAAGTGCGATACCAACACCCACGCCTTCAGCCATCTCTGTAAATATTCAATGGTGTTTGCAGGGATGGCTGTTTTATTATATTAAAAATCAAAGGTGAAAAGATCAATTTTATTTATTTTATTTTTAAGTCAAATTTCCGAACTTAAAAGAAGTATATATTACGAATACATAATATGAATAGAAAAAATATATAAATTATGCGACAGACAGACTTCTTGAAAGCAACTGCTGTGTATTAAATAAATTTTGCAGAAAACAAGGAGGGGTAGAATGTATAAGTTAAAAAGATTGCTGTTGTTTGTTACTATTTTGTCGGTTGCTTTAAGCCAGCTTTTTGTCTATACAATGACGACAGAGGCCCCCTGTGTTAGGATAGTTGTCGTGTGAGATAAAATATGATAATCTCGTACAGAGGGGAGAGATAATTATGTCTACCAGAGGGAAAAGATTACAAAATACGTACACAGAGGAGCAAAAAGAA
>JBMOLK010000085.1:0-2070 GCA_049325575.1 Bacillota bacterium
AGGTTATATATATCTTATTTCACAATTGACCAACATCCAACCTGCTTCCTCAACCTCAATTTTTTCAAAAAACATCTAAATCGACCACTCACAAACCTCTGATATCTATATTGACCACTCGCCAAGCACTGACATCTAAATCGCTCTGTCACAACGATTCCAGCTTGTTTGGATATGTTCCCACGAAGCAAAAAAATCACATTTTTCATACCCCTATTTTTAAACATAAAATCACACAAAAGGCTTATATCAAGCCTTTGCAGAATCCCCGTTCTAAACCCTTGTTATCAATACCACGCACTCAACGTGTGCCGTATGTGGAAACATTCATATATTAAACAACTTTCTGGTGTATAAAATATAAAATAAATTCATTAAGTTTTTTTTCACAAGTTGTGTTAAAAAATAATATTTTATTCGAAACCTGATTTTTATTTGGGTTAGATATTATACATATTGAAAATATGTAAACAAACATCTTGCTTACTAAAAATATTACATAATATATAAATATTCTTTAAATAAAATAAAACACAAGAGGACAATCCATTAAAGAAAGCCCTCTTGTGTCAAGGATTTGAGTATAATAATTAAATTATTCAGCATAGTAATTAAATCAAACTAAATTTGATTTAATATCAGTTTTACATAGTACAAGTTTTAAACTCCTGTATTTACAAGGCTTTCAGGCTCAATATCTGAAGGTCCTACCCGCATTTGGAAAAACCACAATTTCTGCACACCATACATCCGCCTTCATGCTCAACCTCTTTACCACACTCGGGACAAGCTGCTTTGACAACTGTATCCTCTATGTCATCCCTATCGGTATTCTGACATACCTCTACCATGGTACAGGTAGTGCACTGTGAGTCACAAAGACTCTTAGCTGTAGGCCGCTGGAACTTCTGTTCTTCTGTAAAGCATGATTCACTTGAAACGTCACTATGTCCGTTTTGTATCTTTGCAACCTTTTCAATAAGCCTACCTATAGCATCAGGGCAAGACATTACTTTCAAGCCTTTTTGCCTTATAGTTGAAGGGCATCTTATTCCCTTTAACTGCTCAACAATATATTTATGATCTACACCGGAACGAAGTGCAATAGATACTAGTCTGGCTGTTGCTTCAGACTGTGAGGGACACCCCCCTGCACGGCCTGTATTTGTAAATACTTCGCAAATGCCCTGCTCATCATAATTAACAGTTACATACAGATTACCACAACCTATTTTAACCTTTTCAGTAAAGCCGGTAGCTATCTCCGGCCTAGGCCTTGGTGCTATATGCAGGGTGGAATCAGCCGGTGTTTCGAAAGGCACATTCTCTTCCTTACCCTTTACCTTTCCAATATTAAGTACCTGTAAATCCCTGCTGCCATCCCTGTAAATTGTAACACCTTTGCAGTAGGTTTTATATGCAAGCCAGAATACATCCGAGACATCTTGTTTGGTTGCTTCATGGCATAGGTTTACGGTTTTTGATACTGCATTATCGGTATATTTCTGAAATGCAGCCTGCATCTTAACATGCCATTCTGGCGTAATATCATGAGCAGTAGCAAAAACGTTCTGCGTAGCCTTTGGAATTTCCGGGAATCCCTTTATTGTTCCCTTCTTGGCGATTCTTCTCATCAGGTCGTCGGAATAGAAGCCATCTATTAGAGCTATCTGCTTGAACAGTGGATTCACTTCAATGAGTTCATCATTGTCCATTACATTTCTTATATAGGATATGGCAAATAATGGTTCTATGCCGCTTGATACACCCGCAATAATACTTAATGTACCTGTAGGTGCTATGGTTGTGGTTGTAGCATTGCGTATCTTAATACCCAGGTCCTTATAAATACTCTTGTCATAATGCGGGAAGACACCTTTTTTCTCTGCCAGTTCAATTGACGCTTTCCTTGATTCTTCCTGAATAAAATGCATTACTTTTTCTGCAAGACTTATAGCTTTTTGAGAATTGTAAGGGATATTAAGCTTACAAAGCATATCCGCCCAACCCATCACACCAAGCCCTATTTTCCTTGTACCCCTTGTCATTTCATCTATTTCAGGCAGAGGA
>JBMOLK010000086.1:0-2062 GCA_049325575.1 Bacillota bacterium
TTGATATTTTAGAATGTTTTGATTAAAGGTAAGGTGTTTTAAGAAAAATATATTTAAGGCATTAAAAGAGATACTTTAAGACAAAATTATGAGTGAATTCATATCTATTGAAGCGTTTAACAATCTTTACAGCATTAATTCAATATTCGTTTTCGATCTAAATATCTATCTCTATTTATCACGATATTAAAAACTCTCTAGTAAGGATATGCTCCTAATTTATAATTATGTGCCAGCAGCGCAACCCAAAATCATAACTGCGAAAATCTAAGAAAGACTGAGAAAATCGCAGTATTATTAATAAATAAACTTAAATATTGAGATAGGGGGAATTATTAATAGGAAGATAGTAGCGTAGCTGCGTGTTTTGACATTTATGATTATAGCTTTATTAGGATTTACAGTTTCAAATGCATGAACTATATTTTTAAGGGGGAAGAGATTCTTATGAAAAAAACAAAAAGAATAATTTCGCTAGTTGCTGCACTAGTAGTTCTATTAATGTTTTGTTTATCGACAAGCATGGCACCAAAGGTATACGCTGTTGATACCAACAATGACGACTGGCTGCATACTAAAGGTAATAAGATTTATGATATGTATGGAAACGAAGTTTGGCTGACCGGTGCTAACTGGTTTGGTTTTAACTGTAGTGAAAATGCATTCCACGGTGCATGGTATGATGTTAAGACCATTTTAAGCAGCATGGCTGATAGAGGCATTGGACTTTTAAGAGTACCAATCTCTACAGAGCTTCTATATAGCTGGATGATAGGAAAGCCAAATCCGGTTTCAAGCGTAACAGCTAGTAATAACCCGCCGTATCATGTTATCAACCCTGATTTTTACGACCCTGCAATTGGTGGAGTAAAAAACAGTATGGAAATTTTTGATATTATAATGGGATATTGTAAAGAACTTGGAATAAAAGTAATGATTGATGTACATAGTCCTCATGCTGATAATTCAGGGCATGTCTACGAATTATGGTATGGAATAGAATCAAAAACAGCAGGTGTAATAACTACAAAAATGTGGATAGATACTTTGGCCTGGCTTACTGAAAAATACAAAAATGATGATACAATCATCGCAATGGATATTCAGAATGAACCTCATGGAAAACGTGGATATTCAGCTACTGTACCTTCTAATATGGCAAAATGGGATCTTACCACAGACGAAAACAACTGGAAGTATGCAGCTGAACAGTGCGGAAAGGCAATACTTAAAGCAAACCCTAAAATGTTGGTAGTAATTGAAGGTATTGAACAATACCCAAGGACTGAAAAGGGCTATACCTTTGATACACCGGATGTTTGGGGTGCAACTGGAGAAAATAGAGTATGGTATGGAGCATGGTGGGGTGGAAATTTAAGAGGAGTTAAAGACTATCCTATAGATTTCGGTTCCCCTGAATTAAATAAACAGATTGTATATTCCCCACATGACTACGGTCCTTCAGTATATAATCAGTCATGGTTTGATAAGGATTTTACAGAACAAACTTTATTGGATGACTATTGGTATGATACCTGGGCATATATTAACGATAAAGGAATTGCTCCACTTCTTATCGGTGAGTGGGGAGGACACATGGATGGAGGAAAGAACCAGAAATGGATGCAGTTATTAAGAGATTACATGATTAAAAACCGCATTCACCATACATTCTGGTGTATAAACCCGAATTCAGGTGATACCGGAGGATTATTAGGCAATGACTGGACAACATGGGATGAAGCAAAATATGGATTGCTAAAGCCTGCATTATGGCAGAGCGGAGGAAGGTTTATCGGACTTGACCATCAGGTGAAGCTTGGTAAAAATGGATATTCATTAGGAGAGTATTATGGTACTCCGTCATCTTCACCAGTAGTTCCAACTCCAACACCAACAGGTGTAACTCCAACACCAACTTCAACCAATCCAACAGTTATTTATGGTGATATAAACAACGATGGTACAGTAAACTCTACTGATTATACCTTGCTAAAAAGAATATTGATTAAGGTTGCACCGGATAATGTGAACTTATTAGCAGCCGATGTAAATGTTGATG
>JBMOLK010000087.1:0-2051 GCA_049325575.1 Bacillota bacterium
TATAACAGACAAATTAAATATTAAAGAAGTACTTGAAAAAGTTGTAAAAACTTTAGACAACTATGAACCCAGACCACAACAGTTTGAAATGGCAGAAGCCATAGTAAAATCATTCGATAAAAATAAAAGTTTAATAATAGAAGCTGGTACTGGTTCTGGTAAATCATTTGGTTATTTAGTACCTATTGCTACTTCAGAATACAAGGTTGTTGTTTCAACCGGTACTATAGCATTACAAGAACAATTACTTCACAAGGATGTGCCATTTGTTGTAGATAACTATAACACTAATCTTAAATATGCCCTTGCTAAAGGGAGAGGTAACTATCTTTGCCTGATGAAGTTCTTTGAAACTCAACGAGCTATACCTCCAAAATCTAAAGAAGGAAGCATTATTCAAAAGATAGAAAAACAATATTTAAAAGGCTGGAAAGGAGACCAGGCAGAACTTGATTTTATAGTTCAAAATCTTATCTGGCAAGAAATTAATTCAGATAAAGATGATTGCATAAACCATAAATGCCAGCATTTTAGTGAATGCCCCTTCAGGCTAGCCAGAGCTGAACTGTCTGATGCTGATATAATTGTAGCCAATCATGCGCTATATTTTACTGATCTTGCAGGCGGAGGTACTATTTTACCTCCCCATGATTACGTAATTTTTGATGAAGCTCATCACATAAAAAGTGTTGCTACTAGAGCTTTTACCATTACTATTGGCAAATGGGCTTCAACAAAACTTTTACAAAAGATACAAAAACGCATATCACCTGTACCACATACTATAACATCTAATTTAACAAACATTGAATCAGATATTCTAAGCTGGTTACTTTCTAAAGGAAAGGACTCATTTAGAATATTCCCTGATAGCAACTTTTATTCGCTTGTTGCCAATGAAATAGATGAATTAAAAAGACTGCGAAACTGGTTAAATGAACTTGAAATTGACCACATAGAACTGTTTGACACAGACAATAAAACGCTCAAAATGAGTCACAAAGACCGATTAACATCTCAAGCATCTAATCTAATAAGCAGATGGGAATATTTTCTTGAGCAAGACATAATTGAAGATGAAGATTTAAGAGTTAATTGGGCAGAAACTAATAAACATAAGCTCAGTTTTGAGATTAATTCGGCACCAATATTTGTATCAAATATACTAAAAGAGCATCTCTGGAACAAAAAACCTTCAATACTAACAAGTGCTACACTGGCTGTAGATAAAAATTGTAATTACACTAAAAATCAACTAGGGCTGAACGCCGATGAATTAATTCTTGATAGCCCTTTTAGCTACGCCAACCAATCAAGACTTCATTTACCTAGACTTAAGACCTTACCAAACTCGCAAGAATATAACTCGGCAATATCAAATCTAATAATAGAAATATTAAATATAACTAAAGGAAGAAGCCTTGTATTATTCACCAGTATAAGTGCCATGAAAGATGTTAGCTCAGCAGTAATAGAAAGATTAGAATTCCCGACCAAAGTGCAAGGTGATTTGCCAAGGAAAAAACTTATTGAATGGTTTAAAGAAATCGATAATAGTGTTCTGTTTGCTACTTCCACCTACTGGGAGGGGATTGACATACCAGGAGAAGACCTTATTTGCGTAATAATAGACAAAATACCTTTTAGCGCTCCAGATGACCCAATTATAAGTGCTACAGTAGACTATATGAAATCCGCAAATAAAAGTTGGTTTATGGAATATATGTTACCTGAAGCCACATTAAAACTCAAGCAGGGATTTGGCAGATTAATACGATCCAAAAATGATACAGGCATGGTCAGTATCCTAGACCCACGTTTGCTTACCAAAGCATACGGTCAGATTATATTAAACAGTCTGCCTAAAAGCCCTATTGTAAACTCATTAGAAGAGATCGAAGAATTTTTAGGTTCCATTTAAATCTACTGATTCCCGGCCTCTGATTTATTATTTTCTTCAGGCACAACCTGGCTTTCAGTGTTTTGAGGCTGTTGTTGTACTGTTTCAACTCTGGTGTCATTAAAGTTTGAAATATCAGGTTTTAAGCTAT
>JBMOLK010000088.1:0-16765 GCA_049325575.1 Bacillota bacterium
GCCATTTTTTACAACCAATTTTGGCAGGCTTATTTGGGAGTCCCTTCTTTGCGTCTTTTAGGGCAAATACCTATGCTTTTTTAAAAACTTTTTCCAGTTGGCTATTGACATTTAACCGCTGGACTTTCATATAACTATTATATCATATTCCGGTGTAAGGACTAAATAGTAATATAGACTCATATGTCAAGGAAAGCTTTTTCATCATTCTCAAGACTATCGAGAAGTTTTTTTAAAGAGTTTTTGTTTGAATCATCCATATGTGTTATAAGAAGACCGTATTCGAAGTATCCGGTGCTGGATGTATCTCTTATTACCTTTGCAGTTAACTCAATGAACTCGTTTTTGTTAATATTAATAGAGAATTTTAGCCGAAGTTCAGATAGTTTTTCCAAATATTCGTTGCTAACGACAGCCATACCGCTTGAACTGATATTTTTGACTACTCCATAGATGGGTTTATCAATATTTTCAGCATATATATTAGCCCTAAAGTTAACCAGATACCTCTTGTCCTTTCGAATATTCTGGTATTTGAATGCTCTTAGGATATTAATCTTTACATATCCCGGACTTGTTATATCAATATTTGAAATCTCACCATATATGGTATACTCGAATTCCGTTGAAAGAATCTGGCATCTTACCCTGTCACCTATTAATATGCTGTCTTTTAAGAAGGGCTCTGTAAGCTTTAAATATATAGTATTATTATCAGCTTTTTGGATAACATTAAGCATACCCTCAAATACTCTTGGATGTTTGATATTGAGAACTGTTCCTTTTTTAAGAATTAACCTTTTTTCATCATCGGTTAGGTTGTTTGGAATATTTGGTAAGCTTACCTGGTCCATTTTTTCACCTCGAATGAGTTAGTAGAAAATATACACATATATTAAATTCTATATTAATCTTAAAAAACCTTTTTATTTTTATTTTTTAGGCAATTGTTACTGTAGAGATCGAACTGTAAAAGTAGATAAACAAGATGAGCCCGCCATTTGTATCAAATTGGCGGAGGAAATTTATGTTTATCTTTACAGTTCGTTATCTCTATAGATTCCTGTGGATAAGAAAGCCTTGAAAAAAAGACTGGATTTGTTATAATAACTTAAAAGTTTAGTCAAACAACTGTTAGAGGAGATTTAATGAAAACTTTAATAATAGCACTAAATTCCAAGTATGTACATGCATCCCTTTCACCATGGTATTTAAAGGCAAGCTGCGGCGGTGAGTGCGGCGAGATAAAGGTAATGGAGTTTACTATAAATGATAATCCCGATACGGTACTTTCCCGTATATATCTTGAAAGTTGTAATGTTGCAGCTTTTTCATGCTACATTTGGAATATTGAGACTGTTCTTAAAATAGCTGAAAACCTGAAGAAAATATCACCTGGCATAAGAATCGTATTAGGAGGTCCCGAGGTTTCCTTTGATGCAGAGGGTGTTTTAACCTCAAACCCCTCTATAGACTTTATTTTAAACGGTGAGGGAGAAGTATCGTTTAAGCTGTTGTTAAAGTCATTTGATGATGGCTCTATAAGCCTTGATAGTATTGAAGGCTTGAGTTATAGAGATGATGGAAGAATTGCTGCTTCAAGCAAGTTTGCTTTGGTCCGTGAGCTTGACTCTATACCTACACCTTATACCAGGGCTATGCTTGAGTCTTTAAAAGATAGGATAGTATATTTTGAATCTTCAAGAGGATGCCCTTTTTCATGCTCATACTGTATATCTTCTACGTTCCACGGTATACGCTATTTCTCAATGGACAGGGTTAAAGCTGACCTTAAAGTATTGTTGTCAGAAGGTGTAAAACTCGTAAAGTTTGTAGATAGGACATTTAACTGTAACAGAGAAAGGGCCAAGGAAATTTTTACTTTTATTATTGAAAATGCAAAAGAGACGAAATTTCATTTTGAAGCTGCTGCAGACCTCTTTGATGATGAGATGATATCTATTCTGTCAAAGGCCCCGGCCGGGCTTATACAGTTTGAAATGGGTATACAATCCACAAACGAAAGGACTTTGGAAGCAATAAACAGAAAGGCAGGAATGGATAGGGTTTACCATTATGTTAAGAGAATAAAAGCCCTTGGCAATATACATATTCACCTGGATTTGATAGCAGGACTTCCCTGGGAGGACTATAGTTCATTTGAAAATTCCTTTAATGAAGTTTACCGTCTGGCCCCTCACCAGCTTCAATTGGGATTTCTTAAAATGCTTAAAGGTTCGGGTATTAGAGAAGAATATGACAAATATGATTACAAGTTTAGGGAGTATCCTCCATATGAAGTGCTATCCAACAGGTTTTTGAACTTTGGTGAGATTATTGAGCTTAAGAAGATTGAAGAACTGGTTGACCGTTACTACAACTCAGGAAGGTTTTCAAAATCCTTAAAATATATTGTTGTTAACTTCTTTAGTTCACCCTTTGAGTTCTATAAGGATTTTTCACGATTTTACGAAAATATGGGCTACTTTGAGCGTTCTATCTCAAGCAGAGGTCTATACTCCATACTTTTTGAATTTGCTTCAAATCCCAAATTCAAAATTAATTTAAGAATACTCAATGAACTGTTAAAGTATGATTTTCTGGCATCTGACAATACAAACAATCTTCCTGAAGGTTTGGAACGCATATCTATTCCGGGCTTTAAGGAAACATGTTTTGAATTTTTAAAGCGTAAAGAGAATATACAGATCTTTCTTCCCGAGTTTTTGGAGATGCCTCCAAAGAAAATATATAATAAAGTGCATTTTGAATTTTTCTTATTCAATGTAACCGGTAAAATTGAGCCTCCTGTGGAAGAACAAACGGTGGTTTTATTTGATTATAATGAGAGAGACAAAGTAACCGGAAACTATAGAGGGCAAAGAATCTATCTTTGGCAATCAGCGATAGGTATATGACAACAACTACCTGGATACTCCTTATACAGTTATGGAAACAGAGATCCTGGTACCATTTGGACTGTTTTGAGATATCTCCATGTTATCCGAGAGTTTTTTAATTATGAGCAGGCCCCAACCTCTGCCTTTTATGGTATTAAGATCCAGATTGCGATTTTCAAGGCTAAGAGAGGAAATATCAAGGCCTGACCCTTCATCTGCCATTTCAAGCAGAATGGAGCTATCCTTTCTTTCCATATAAAACGATACCTTTCCAGCATTTTTATTGTATCCGTGTTCCAGCGAATTTGTAAGCAATTCATGAGTGGCACTTTTAAGCTTGAAAATAATTTTTTCGTCTGAAGTCATGTTGTTTATTGCTTCTTCACATAGAACCAGAAACTTTTCTATGCTGTCTTTCTCGAAGGGAATAAAGGCGTCAAGTCTATAACTTAGTATTTGCATAAATAATTCCTCCGCAAGCAAAAAAGATTACTTACTTTTTAAATATGATTATATCATAAAAATTTTTATAAATAAAAGTTATAATGAAATTTGGTGTATTTTTCATACGTGCATCTTATAAATATATATTTTTCTATTTAATGTAAGATGCCTATTTTAATTTGCATCTACATTGGATAATATATTCATATTATGGGGTATAACTGGCGCCTATTCAAGGAGGTAACATGAATAAACATGAAATAAGCAGAATATTGAATGATATAGGGATCTTACTGGAAATAACGGGGGAGAATTTTTTTAAGTCAAAAGCTTATTATGATGCTGCAAGAAGGATAGAACTTCTGGACGAAGACCTGGAGGTACTGGTTAGTGAAAACAGGCTAAAGGATATAAAAGGTTTTGGAGAGGCTTTGACAAAAAAAATAACCGAGCTTGTTACTACCGGAAGTCTTAAATATTATGAGGAATTAAGAGAAAGCGTGCCCTCCGGGCTGATTGAAATGCTTAGAATTCCAGGCTTTGGGCCTAAGAAAGTCAGAGCAGTATATGAAAACCTTGGGATAACATCCATAGGGGAACTAAAATATGCGTGCATGGAAAACAGGCTGCTTAAGCTTCCTGGCTTTGGAGAAAAAACACAGAAAAAGGTGCTGGAGGGTATAGAAAACATAAATAAATATGCAAATCAATATCATTATCCTCACGCAAAAATGCTGGCTGAAGAAATTATCAAGTCACTAAAATCCGCTGGAAATGTAATGAGAATAAGTGAGGGGGGGAGCCTTAGAAGAAGAAAGGAAACTGTTAAGGATATCGATATTCTGGCAAGCAGCAATAAAAGCTCTGTCGTTATGGATGCATTTATAAACCACCCCCTTGTTTCCAAGGTTGTATCAAAGGGTGAGACAAAATCAGCGGTAGTTCTTAATGACGGAATAAATGTGGATCTTAGAGTGGTAACTGATGAGGAGTTTCCTTATGCCCTGCACCACTTTACCGGAAGTAAGGAGCATAATACGGCTTTGAGGCATCTTGCAAAAAAACAGGGCATAAAAATCAATGAATATGGACTCTTTATGGGTGAAGACCTGATCAAATGCAGCAATGAAGAGGATATATTCAGAGTTTTTGGAATGAACTACATTGAGCCGGAGCTTAGAGAGAATAATGGAGAGCTTGAGGCAGCTGTTGACGGGACCCTGCCTGACTTGATCAAGCTATCGGATATAAAGGGTATTTTTCATGTTCACTCTTTATACAGTGACGGAACCAATTCCATTGAGGAGCTTGTAGAGTATTGTATAAGTAAAGGCTTTAGCTATCTTGGAATAACCGACCATAGCAAATCTGCCTATTATGCCGGAGGCCTTAAGGAAGACGATATAAAAAGACAGCACGAGGAGATTGACAGGTTAAATGAGAAGTACAGCAGCTTTCTCATATTAAAAGGTATTGAACTGGACATTCTGCCTGACGGCAGCATAGATTATGACGATGAAATTTTGTCTCTGTTTGATTTTACAGTAGCATCAGTACACTCTTCCTTTGGAATGGATGAAGATAAAATGACAGGGAGGGTTCTAAAAGCCATAAGGAACAAGCATGTCAGCATTCTGGGACATCCCACAGGAAGGCTGTTACTATCCCGTGAACCCTTTAAGATTGATATTGATGAAATAGTTAAGGCTGCGTCAACAGAGAATGTTATTCTTGAGATAAATGCAAATCCGCATAGATTGGACCTTGATTGGAGATATATCAAAAAGGCCAGGGAACAAGGGTGTAAGTTTGTTATTTGCCCTGATGCCCACAGGCTTGATGGAATTGACGATATGGAATACGGCATAAATATGGCAAGGAAGGGATGGCTTACAAAAGGCGATGTGATAAATACTTTTAACGTAGATGAGATAAGGTGGAGGAGTTAATAACGCTTTTTGTTATTAATTTTATTTTAAGCCATAAAATACTAGAGTTATTATTTGTTTTTACTTATAAAATCTGATATATTTATGTGTATAATTTAGTCTTATTATAGGATGCAAAGGGTGAAGTCAAGTGCTTGGTAACAGTGATAAAGAGCTGTTTGAATCAATGATAGATTATCTGGGGAAATATTTAAAGGCTGCTGGACGGATATCCAAAGAGGGATTTGATCAGTTGTCGCAGTATAACGGACTTTTATGGAGTGAGATAACAGAGCAGAAGCAAATCCTTGAGAGACTTTTAAACAACAGGGATGAAGGTAATAAACCAGAACAGAGTTTTTCGGAACAGAGGAAGGAAAATGGTCCGATCAAGCTTTATGACAAAATGGTGGAGTTTTTAATGAAGCAGCAGCATGTGGAGCTGCACTGGGTGAAGATATACTCTGTAAAGTGTCCGCAGCGTGATTACAAAGATTTTCAGATAAAATATTATGAGCATAAGGACCCTGATGATCAGGAAAGAAACTATATTTTATTTGGTGATACCGATAAAAACTTCTCAATACGTAAAGTGAAAAATGAGATAGTTGGAGACACTTCCGAGTGCTTTGATTTTATACTGAATCTTCGCGACAAACTGGAAATATACTAGTGCTTTTTAACATTACAAGTTTCTAGTCTTTCATAATGTTAAAAATGCACTTCCTATGTTTGTGCCTCGCATACTTTAGGAAAGAATTACGTTACGAGGCACTAGGATTATTTGAGCTTAAGAGACAGGTAGGAATTAAATTTATGGATATGGTGGTATATGGAGTATTTAAGCGGAGTTGTTGAGAGGATTACATTTATAAATGAAGAAAACGGCTTTAGCGTAATTAAAATAAAGTCAAAGGGATTTTCTGATCTTGTTACTGTAGTGGGCAATATGGCTTCTGTCAATGTGGGAGCTGTTGTGAGCTTAAAAGGTGAATGGAAGTATGATTCCAAGTTCGGAAAGCAGTTTAGTGTGCTTCACTACAGCGAGACTGTACCTGCCACGGTGGCAGGGATAGAAAAGTATTTGGGCAGCGGTCTTATAAAAGGAGTCGGGCCTGTAAATGCGAAGCGGATAACCAAGCGGTTCAGGGAGGATACCATAAGGGTTATTGAGGAGGACCCGGACAGGCTTATAGAGGTTGATGGAATAGGGCATAAAAGAGTTGAAATGATTAAGAAAGCATGGCAGGAGCAGAAAGAAATCAAAAATGTCATGCTTTTTTTACAATCAAATGGAGTTTCTACATCATATGCTGTAAAAATATATAAAACTTACGGCAGCGACAGTATAAAAATTGTCAAGGATAATCCGTACAGACTGGCTGATGATATTTGGGGAATAGGCTTTAAAACTGCTGACAGGATAGCACAAAAAATGGGGTATGACAAGGACTCTTATGAGCGCTGCAGATCGGGAATAATATATGTATTAAATGAACTTTCCAATGATGGTCACTGCTATGTTCGCAAAAATGAGCTGATCAAACATGCTGCGGAGATACTGGAGCTTGCAGAAGAGAATATTGAGGCTGCTCTTATGAATATGCTTTTGGAGAAATCTGTAATAATGGAGTATGAAGATGCTGTTTATCTTCCGCCTTTTTATCACAGTGAGATTGGTGTAGCAAGAAGAATAAGGGAGATTACAGAGGCTAAAAGCAGATATAGTTATTACAATATAGATGATGTTATTATAAACCTTCAGAAAGAATGTAAAATACAATATGACCAGGTCCAGGTAGAGGCTATAAGGAATGCCGTTAATTCCAAGTTTATGGTACTGACGGGCGGGCCGGGAACAGGTAAGACTACTACAACCATGGCAATAATAAAGGCATTCCAAAGGCTTGATGCCAGAGTTTACCTGACAGCGCCTACAGGAAGAGCTGCAAAAAGAATGTCCGAGGCAACCGGCATGGAAGCCAAAACGATACACCGTTTACTGGAGTATAAGCCTCCGGAAGGATACAAAAGGAATGCTGAAAGTCCACTGGACTGTGACGTGCTTATAATTGACGAGACTTCCATGATAGATATAATTTTGATGTATAACCTTCTAAAAGCGGTCTCAAACGATACCGTGGTATTGTTGGTGGGAGATGTAGACCAGCTTCCGTCCGTAGGGGCAGGAAATGTTCTTAAGGACATAATAAATTCTGGTATTGTCGATGTTATAAGACTTACAAGGATTTTCCGCCAGGCATTGGGAAGCGCAATTATAACAAATGCCCATAAAATCAATAAAGGTGAGTTTCCGGCTATAAAGGGAGGGAAAAATACTGATTTCTTCTTTATTGAAGAAGAGGACCCGCAAAAGCTGGTAGAACTTATCCGTGACCTGTGTTCAAAGCGTCTTCCGGAGTATTACAGGGTGGACAGGGTAAATGATATACAGGTGCTTTGTCCTATGCTAAGGGGAGATGTTGGGGCTCACAATCTCAATAATATACTTCAAGACACTCTAAATCCTTCTGATACTTCCATAAAGTATGGTGGTATTAACTATAGGATAAATGATAAAGTCATGCAGATAAAAAACAATTACGACAAAAATGTATTCAACGGCGATGTAGGAAGAATAACCGGTATTGACCTGGAAGAAAAAACAATATATATTAAGTTCGATGATACTGAAGTTGAGTATGATGTAACAGAAATGGATGAGGTTTCCCTTGCCTATGCCGTAACCGTTCATAAAAGCCAGGGGAGCGAGTACGGTATTGTTGTTGCGCCCCTCATCATGCAGCACTATATGATGCTCCAAAGAAATCTTCTTTATACTTGTGTTACAAGAGCTAAAAAGGTTATTGTTCTGGTTGGTTCAAAAAAAGCTCTGGGGCTTTGTGTAAAAAACAACAAAAGTGTTGATAGGAATACCAAACTGGCAGAGAGATTAAAAGAGGTATTCTAAAAGATTAGTTATGTTAAGGGAGGTTAATGTGTTTAGACTTTTAGATGTCAGATATAAAAACATACTTTCAATTGACAGGCTTGATATACCAAGGGGCAAGGTAACATGTATTGTAGGAGAAAGCGGAAGCGGAAAGTCTACACTGTTAAAGCTTCTCAACAATATGATAAGTGCCGACAGCGGAGAAATATATTATGATGATGATCCCCTAAACAGCTTAAACCCGTTAGAACTAAGGAGAAAGGTCATTATGCTGCAGCAGCAGCCTGCTATATTTGGCGGTAATTTGAAAGACAACCTTGCAATAGGATTGATATTTTCCGGTAAGAGTGTTCCAGGAGATGAAAAGCTAAGCCAGGTACTAAACATGGTCAAACTGAACAAAAGCTTAACGGATAATCCGGAGAAATTTTCAGGAGGGGAAAAACAGCGCCTGGCTTTAGCCAGAGTACTTGTGATGGAACCGGAGGTTTTACTTTTGGATGAGCCGTCTTCAGCTTTGGATGATAACACTGAAGATGCAGTTATAGCCAATATTGTAGAGCATGTGAGAGAAAATGGAATAACACTTGTCATGGTAACACACTCAAAAAAAGTCGCAGGATCTTTTGGGGAAAATATTGTGGAGATTCATAACGGAAAAATAGTGTGATATAAGCAAAGTCCGGAGGGGGGAACTGATTTGGATACTGTAATTGAACTGGGTATCTGGAAGCTTGCAGCTGCTTATGCTTTTATTTTACTTCTGCTTGTTATCGTAAGAGCAAGAGGAATCAGAAGAGAGAAGGAAATTCTTATATCTTCTATACGTATGTCCATACAGCTTGTGCTTGTAGGGTATATTCTAGCCTATGTTTTCAGGCAGCAGAACCCTGCCTTTACAATTATTATTATTACAGTTATGGAGGCATTTGCTATTTACAACATTTATAAAAGGGTGAAGACAAGGCTTAGCTTTGCGCTAAAGAAAGTTATAGCTTTTTCCATGATAACGGGCACTTTAACAAGTCTACTGTACTTTATTCTGGTTGTAATCGGACTGTCACCATGGTATGAGCCCAGATATTTTATACCCATAGCAGGTATGATAATAGGTAATTCCATGACAGGTATAAACTTAGGGGTCAATAACCTTGTAAAGGGAATGGATGATCAGAAGCATTTGGTAGAAGCTGCGCTGATGCTTGGGGCAGAGCCTAAAACAGCAGCCAGACAGATAGTTAATAACGCCTTCGATTCGGCCATAATTCCTACCGTTAATTCAATGGTAGGAATGGGAATTGTATTTCTCCCGGGTATGATGACCGGGCAAATTCTTTCAGGTACTTCACCTGTTACTGCAATAGAGTATCAGATTGCTATCATGATGGGAATTCTGGGAAGTGTTTCACTGACGGTAATCCTATTTGTACAGATGGGCTATAAGACCTTTTTCAATCAAAGAAGCCAGCTTCTGATAGATGAATGATTTTTGGGTGCTCTTTTTTAAATAAAACAGTTGACTGCTTTTGATAATATGTAGTAATATGTATAGTATTGCAAAAATAAATTTATTGGAATACTGGGGATTAGCTTTATATTTTGTAGTTGAAGGGTGATGAGATATGCCGATTAAGATACCCGATAATTTGCCGGCATTTGAGATACTTAACAATGAAAATATCTTTGTGATGAACGAAGACCGTGCTTTTCATCAGGATATTCGTCCTCTGAAGATAGTTATTTTAAACCTTATGCCCACTAAAATTGTTACTGAGACACAACTGATGCGTTTACTCGGAAATTCACCCCTTCAGGTGGATATAGTACTGCTTCACCCTAAAACGCATACATCCAAGAATACTCCGGAGGAGCATTTATCCAACTTTTATAAAACTTTTGATGAAATAAAAGATCAAAAGTTTGACGGAATGGTTATAACGGGTGCACCTGTAGAACAACTGGAGTTTGAACAGGTGACATACTGGGAAGAACTAACAAAAATTATGGAGTGGAAAACACATAATGTTACTTCAACACTCCATATTTGCTGGGCTGCGCAGGCTGCTCTATATTATCATTACGGTGTTCGTAAATACCCTCTAAAGGAGAAAATGTTTGGGATTTTCAACCATACTGTTACTAAAAAAAATGTAAAACTTCTAAGGGGATTTGATGATGAGTTTTATGCTCCTCACTCCAGGCATACGGAGGTAAGAAGAGAGGATATAGAAAAGATAGATGAACTGGAAATATTAGCTGAGTCAAAGGATGCCGGTGTCTATATAGCCGCTACAAAGAATGGCCGTAAGATATTTGTTACAGGACATTCAGAATACGACCCATTAACTTTAAAGCAGGAATATGACAGGGATATAAGCAGAGGACTTAACATAGAAGTTCCTAAAAATTATTTCCCTGATGATGACCCTGGCAAGATGCCCAGGGTAAACTGGAGAAGCCATGCCAATCTGCTTTTTTCAAACTGGCTCAATTATTATGTATATCAGGAAACACCTTATGATGTTAATGCTATTGAGTGAGTATTAATTCAAAATCTATTAAAGCAAAGAAAGCCCTGAATGTTATAACATTCAGGGCTTTCTTTGGTGTGCACTGTTGTGAAAACATAAGTTGAGATTATTTGTTTATTAAAGTAATGAAATTCAAAAAAGTTACAATTAATTTTAAAAAGACTAGATTTTATGGGAAAAATTTGTATAATATAATCATGGTATAAAAATTAGTCAGGAGGGTATCTTGTATAAGCTTGCACATTCGGAATATCCGGAGAAACTCTTAATCTTTCTTTACTATTGGCTTATAGAATGATTTTTACTGCAAGTTTAGAGAATAACAGCATGAAAGATAAATTACTTAAAACAAAAAAGAGAGAGAATGATTTCATCTTAAATGAGGGGTACAGTATTATAGAGGAAAACAACGATAAGACTTTTGCCAGTGATTTTTACATAGTCGGAATAGGAGCTTCATATAAAGATATCGATTATCTTAAGCAATTCTTTAAAAGCTTTCATTCAGACGTCAAAACAGCTTTCATTATTGTACAACCCTTTAATACTCAAAATAACGATTCCATCTTGGAAGGTCTATCTGAAGTTGCACACTTTAAAATAGTAGAAATAACGGACGGTATGACTGTTGAACCTGGCAGTATATACATTGGTTCTACTCTGCATGCTGTCATTTATTCAGGCGGAAGGCTTCTTCTGATAGACAAAAGCCATAGTGCGGAGTTCCAATCAGCTATAGATGAGTTCTTATATTCACTAGCACGTGAAAGAGGGGACAAGTCCATGGCAATTATGTTCACAGGGTGTGGACAGGAAGGAGCTGCCGGCTGTCGGGCTGTCAAGAAAATGGGAGGGGTTGTGGTTGTTCAGGACTGTGAAGCGGCTTTAGATGGAAAGGCTGATAGAAGAGAAGTTTTTACCGGTATATGTGACTATATACTGCCAACCGATAAAATACCGGAAGAGCTTTTTAAATGCTTGGAATTGTTTATGCCGGATTCACAGGGGATTTCATCCACCCTAATATATGATACCGATGAGATCATACTTAGGCTGTATGATACCCTTAATAGATACTGTGGTGTAGACTTTATTCACTTCAGGCAGAATTTTATACTTTTTAATGTTGAAAAGAGAATGAGGATTAACCGGGTAGAGTCTCTAAAAAGTTATTTATCCTTATTAGAGCAAGACAGAGGAGAAATCAAACTTTTATGTAAAAGCCTCCTGATAGGTACAACAAGGTTTTTTAGAGATTCAGATGCATTTAAGGTTCTTGAGCAAAATATAATTCCGGATATACTGGGAAAAAGGAGTACAGATTCTCCTGTAAGAATATGGGTTGTAGGCTGTTCTACAGGGGAAGAGGCATATTCCGTGGCAATACTTTTTAAAGAGTACATGATTCGTGTGCAAAGAAACTTTGACGTGAAGATTTTTGCAACCGATGTTGATATAAATGCAATAGAGCATGCAAGTAAAGGCTCATACCCGGAAAGCATAATGGAAGATGTAACCCTTGAGAGACTAAGCAGGTTTTTTATAAAGAGGGATAATAAATATCAGGTAACCAGGCAGATAAGAGATATGGTTGAGTTTTCCTGCCATAATGTTATTGATAATCCGCCGTATTATAAAATAGATCTTATAAGCTGCAGAAATTTGCTGCTGTACTATAACCCCGAAGTTCAAAAAAAGGTTATATCCTTGTTCCAGTTTTCTCTTAACAGAGAAGGGTTTCTTTTTCTGGGTGTAGGCGAAAATGCTGATGAATTTAACAACTTCTTTTCTACCTGTGACAACAAATGGAATATATATAGATGCATTGGGGTTAATAAAAGACGTGCTATAGATAATCTATCCATTCGGACAATGGAAGTTGATCTTAACAGATATAAAGGTGAAGGTGATTTCTCGAATAAAAACACACAGTTGGAAGAAATAAATGCAAAGCTTATAAAAGAATATATGTCTCCTTGCATTGTTTTTAATCAGAAGGGGGAAATCTTACAGGTCTGCGGAACAGCAAACAAATTCTTTGGACTTAAGGACGATATGTCAGTTAGTAATTTGTCTGGAGTTCTTCATGAGAATCTGGCCTCTGCTTTAAACTCTGCTTTGTATAGGTTAAAAAAACAAAAAAACTGTATTGTATATAACTGTATACAGATTTCCATGGAGGATAACCAGTACTCTATTAACCTGGTAATAAAGCGTTTTGAAGCAGGAGGCAGCAGCCAGTTATTTATTGCCATACTTGAAGAGGTTAAAGTTGAAAAATTAAATTCCCCAAAAATCAGTTCGGATACTTCAGGGAATTTGCATCTAACCGAGTTCAACAAAGATATTATAAACTTCTTCAACAATACAAATACAGGGACAATATTGCTTGACAATGACCTTTGTATAAGGGCCTTTACACCTGCGGTAACAAGAGAAATAAACCTTATTAAGCATGATATTGGAAGGCCGTTAAGTCATATAACCCATAATCTTCTTAATGAAGATTTGAAAGAAAGTGCCATGGAGGTACTGGAAAGTAATACTTCAAAAGAGAAGGAGGTTCAAAGTGCTGGTGGTAACTGGTATATTGTGAAGTACTATCCATACAGTACCATAAACAATGAGGTTATAAGTATAGTGATTGTTTTAATAGATATAACGGGGATAAAGAAGGCACAGGATAAGCTGACACGGCTGTCATATGCAATTGATCAGAGCTCTACTATTGTTATGATAATGAATCTTGAGTCCAGAGTCGAATATGTCAACTTGAGATTTTTGCAGTTGACGGGTTACTCATATAAGGAGGTCTGTGGAAAAGAACTTAAATTCTTAAAGCCTTTCACTAATAACGAAGAGTATTACAAATATATTGGTGATTCCATATCATCAGGGAAAGAGTGGAAGGGTGAAATATACTATAAAAATGAAAAAAGCAGGGAGTTTTGGCTTTCAACTGCTGTAACACCGGTAAGAAGTACTGATGGAACTATTGCACATTTCATTGCTGTAATGGAGGATATAACCGACAGAAAGAGCATGATTGAGGCACTAAAAAACAGTGAAGAAAAGTTCAGGCAGCTTTTTGACAATACCAGTGATGCAATTTTCATCTATAGTTTTAATGCCAAGGGTATGCCGGGGCGGATTGACGATGTGAACAAGACTGCATGTGAGGCCTTAGGATACGCCAAGGATGAACTTCTCACCATGACCCAATACGATATTATAGCAGAAGAATATATAAGTGAAATTCCAAAGATAAATCAAAGGCTTCTGGCACAAGATTATGATACATATGAAATATATTATACATGTAAGAGCGGAAACAAGATCCCTTTAGAGATTAACTCCCACATTTTTTTATTCAACGGAGAAAGATATGCTCTTACTACTGCCCGCGATATTACCAGAAGGAAAAAGTATGAAGAGGGTCTAAGGAGAAGCAGAGAGCGCTACAAACAGCTTGTTCAGAACTCTCCTTTTGCTATCCTTATTATTAAGCAGGGCAGGATATTGTTTACAAACAAGTCTGCACTAAAGCTTTTAGGGACTAAGAATGCCATAGAAACCATAGGTCAGTCTATTGATAAATACTTTAACAATTTGGATGAAAAAAGGCTGATGGAAATATACTCTGCCGATGCAGGTGTGAATGGAGAGTTGGCAAGCCCTATAGAGGACAGGATACTTCGGCCTGATGGTACGGAAGGATACGTAGAAATAACCGGAATGCCCTTTTGGTTTGAGGGTGAGAAGACAGTACTCATGATGGTAAGAGACATCAGCTCTCAAAAACATGCGGAAGACCTTGAGAAGGATATTGAGAAGAAGAACAGGCTGTTAAATGAGACTCTTGAATACGATACATTAAAGACTGAATTCTTTTCAAGTCTGTCTCATGAGTTCAGGACGCCTTTAAATGTAATTATCGGTACGCTTCAGCTTCTTAACATGTATCTTAGGGAAAGTGTTATTTCAGACAGCAGCAACAAGGTGTCCAAGTATACCTGCATTATAAAGCATAATTGTTATAGGCTTTTAAGGCTTGTAAATAATATGATAGACATAACCAGTATAGATATCGGACTATTGCAGGTGAATTTACAAAACTGCGATATTGTAAATATAATTGAAAATATAACCCTCTCGGTTGCAAAATATATTGAGGTAAAAGGGATTTCGGTAGTATTTGATACAAACGTGGAAGAGAAATTTATTGCCTGTGACCGGGATAAAATAGAATGCATAATACTTAATCTTCTCTCCAATGCAGTAAAATGTACAAAGTCAGGAGACAGTATAAGCGTAGGAATACATGATGAAGGCGAAAATCTTAGAATCTATGTAGAAGATACAGGAGTAGGCATTCCTGAAGATAAACTAGGAATAGTATTCGAACGGTTCAGGCAGGTGGACAAAACCCTTACGAGAAAGCATGAAGGAAGCGGAATAGGGTTATTTCTTGTGAAATCCCTTGTGGAAATGCATGACGGCAAAATATCTGTAGAGAGTGAATACGGTAAAGGAACCAAATTTATTATAGAGATACCGGCAAGGTTGGTAGACACGCAGAATAACAGCGAAAGGAAAAAGATAGAGTCTATGGCAGAGGATTTGGAGAGAATATACATAGAATTTTCCGATATTGATATATAATAAACCAGAATCCATTCGATAAAATATATTTAAATTTGACAAATATTGATAAAAAAATTATAATATAAGGTGTATACATTTTTCTTCGGTATTAGTCACCCTTGGATTGTTAATGTGTTTAAAGTTGTAGATTTTTCTTTATTATATTAATAATTGATTTTAGACATGTATATAAATATTATAAGGCTAAAGGTTTGGTTGTACCTTAAAATGTTTTGTTGAATGTTATTTTTAGTGTGGATGGGGGTATAGTTATGGGAAGACTTAGTTTGGTTATCGCAGATACGGATGAGGCTTATGTTGAAAGTATTGTGGATTATCTTATGATTAATCATTCCCAGAGGTTTCAAGTCAGCTCATTCACCAAACGGGAGTTTTTGTATGAATTTCTTTCCAGTAATACTAAGAAAATTGATATATTATTAATAAGCAATGACTTGTTTTCTGAATCTTTACCAAAGGAAAATATCACTTCAATTGTACTGTTGGTGGCAGGAAAGCTGCCCCAGGAAATTGAGGGCACAAGTTCCGTAATCAAATACCAGCACGGGGATAAATTGGTTGGAAACATAGTCAGTATTTTTTCGGAGAAAACCGAAAACCCGGTTGTTAAAGCTCAGGGAGATAAGAAGACTAAGGTTATAGCAGTTTACTCTCCCACAGGAGGCTCGGGGAAGACTACTATAGCTGTTTGCTCATCTATACAGTGTGCCAGAAGAGGGCTTGGTGTATTTTATCTTAACTTGGAAAATCTTCAATCAACACCCCTTTTCTTTAACTGCAGCAGTGATCAGAATCTTTCAGGCATACTCTATTTTCTGAAAGAGAAAAATAAGAATCTTCATCTTAGAATAGAGGGATCAAGGCTTGTTGATGCTGAACATGACGTACATTATTTTTCTCCGCCTGAAAGTATATTTGACATGGAGGAAGCAGAGCCACAGGAGCTTAAAACCCTAATTGACGAGCTTAGGACCATGAGCCAGTACGATATCGTTTTTGTAGACATGTCAAGTGACTTAAACAGCAGGAATATAGCTTTATTAGAGGCCTGTGACGAAATAATACTTGTTCTTTCACAGGATGCTGTATCAGAGGTTAAAGCTGATGTTTTCATAAAACAGCTTAATATAATTAATCATAGAAAAGAGCTTAATTTATCTGACAAAATGACTGTTGTACTTAATAGATATAACAGCCACATGGCACTTGAGGTTGAGACTGTCAGCATAAACGGGAAATCAATATCAGGTTATATACCTTTGGTACCGGGAATGACGGCTATAAAAGGCAGCGCGCAGTTTGTAGATATTAACAGCGAATTTGGCCGCTCCATACAGGATATTA
>JBMOLK010000089.1:0-16736 GCA_049325575.1 Bacillota bacterium
TAAACTCTATCCTGCCTATTCTTTGGTATGAATAGTTGAAATTCATTATATGATCCTTCAAAATATTTAAATCCATAGAGTCTATAATATTATCACCGTTAACATCTGCAGCTACCTTCTGAGTATTGGTAAGAGAAGCAATTCCTTGTAAATAGTCCTCCAGAAGATAAACATCTATATCGGATAACATATCATCCCGGCTTAAGTCCCCAATAACTTGATATACACTGCATAGGTTCTTGCTGGATATTGTACCGTAAAGAGGGTGATTCTGGGTTACTTTTATTATGTGCTTTTTAGTCCTATTATTATATGAGATGTATCTATAGCTTGTTTCAGTTCCTGTATATTTTGTGCTGCCGTCAATTGTCAATTCCGTACTGGTACTGTTATCAAACTTAGTCCACTGAATGACTATGGTATTACTATTCTCGTACCCGTCCACCCTTAAAGGTTCAAATACATCAACGCTGACGGGCGCAATCCAACCAACTGTGCTGCCCATACTGCCTACAAAATACATATGGCTGTCATAAACCGCCAGAATACCGTTTAAGCTTGCAATACCGGGAATAATATCCTTGGTCCACTGCTTTGTGGCAGGGTCATACACTAAAGTTGTTCCGTTTCCAACTGTAGGCCCGTACAAGTAACGCCCTCCGACAAAATGCAGTTTTCCTTTAAACACAGTTACAGCCGGACTGGAAATAGTGATGTCGTTCGGACAAGTTCCCTCCAGGCTCCAGGACCCCGTGTTAATGTCATATACTTCAATATAAGTTGGGTCATCACTACCATATCTTTCACCAAATAATACATAAATCTTGGGTACATTATCCCGGGCAACAAGGGCTGCAACAGGATTATTCCTCCCATATTCCAAGCCTTGAAGGTCCAAAGTCCACTGGTTTGCCACAGTATCAAAGATATCCATGCTTGTATTATACTCATTTGTAAAATCGCTGCCCCCAATTATGTATAGCTTGTTATCATAAGCTGCCACAGCAGTATTTCTTTTATAATAATACCCGGTCAATCCAAATGTACAAGGAGCTCCGTTTACCTCTGCAACTACTCTGTAATAACTATAGCTCCTATCGGTAATACAATATTTAACAGTGGAGTTTGAAACGGTTATCGGATTAAAGGCATTAACATCCGTGAATATTTGATTATCGCTGCTTCCCTGGATTTTTATATTGATCGATCCCCCTGCCCCAATCTGACCTGTCTTTATCTCCAGGAGATTTTCCTTATTAGAAATAGATTTAGTTATTATAGAGCCTGCGCTATACTGCCCAAAAGGTATAATTTCACTATAAGGAAGCGTAGATACAACCGACCATTTATCGGAAGCCGGGTCGTACTGGTCAATCCGGGTTACGGCTGATTCCATAAAAATATCATCCTGCCCGTATAGCAAGTATATCTTGCCGCCAACAGCAATCGATCTGGCATATACTCTCGGACCAATCATGTCACTCTTTCTTGTCCACCTGTTAAGCAGTATATCATACTCCCACAGCTCCGTTGAATAATCCATCATAGCCTCATCCCTGCATCCACCTATGACATATATCTTGTTACCTAACTGGCATGTAGTAAAGGTATCTGCAAGTAATTCAAAAGAAGATTCACCTACTCTATTCCACTGTGAGACGCTGTTTAGGATTCCTACAGCATGAAATCCTGCCCTTATGGAATAGTATTCCCTGCTGCCCTCACCATAGATCTTGGCTGCCGCGTCAACAGAAGCTTCCGCAAACTGCACAAAATTAGTGTTGCTTGACAGGTATTCATTTATAACCTTGTACATAACCTCTGAAACCTTGTCAATTCCTATCCCTTCAACAGCTACGTTATGGAACCAACCCCCATCGCTCATAAGTGAAAAAGCCTTGGTCAGAATAGCTGCATTTATATGTACGCCCAGTTTATCACTTGACTGCTGGTATATATCCTCCATATGATCTGGATAATCTACTTCCTTCGGGTTTTTGTAATCAATGAGTGCGTCACCGGGAATATCCGGTGTAAATCCGGCCGTCATCTTCTTCCAATCAGGAGCTGTTTCATATGCATAGGATTCTATTGCTTCACCGAATAGGTCTGCCAAGCCCTCATGTATCGCACCCGACTGATAAAAAAGCTGCAGCTGTGAATCATTGTCTATAATGGCATGTGTAAATTCGTGTCCGATAGTTTCAGGCGTAGCAAATGTTGATATAATTCTTCCATCCCCATCACCCAGAAATATCTGCCTTGACCATGTATCATAACAGGCATTATTGGGGCTTGTTGTGCCATCACTTGCTGTAAATAGCGCATGACAGTTAATAATCATATCTTTACCCTTGTTATCAAAGCTATATCTTCCAAACCTGTTCTTATAGTATTCATATACCTTACCTGTAAAGTAATGCGCGTCTACTTCATGATATTTTCTGCTGTCTTCAATAAAGGCTCCATCGCTATCAGACGCAATTTCCCTGTAGTTATCAAGCTCCCATGGCACAATGCCGTTCATAGACCTGCCTGTAGTCATACTATAGGTCAATATTTTAAAAGGAACGGGTATCACGTCAGCCGGAGCTGTTCTTGTCGTATCTGCCAGTGAGTATTCATACCTTGGCGTTACTTTGATATCAGGTATTGGCCCTCTATAACCGTTAAGGGAGTCTCTAAAATCCTTGAAGGGTCCATACCCGCTGACCTGAACACTTTCATACATTAAAGCATCTCTTTTTTCAATTATCTTACCGCTTGATGCATCAATAATGTATTCCCAGGACTCCAAGGAGGGTAGATAGAAGCTGATTTTTACACTGTAAGCACATAAAACTCCTTCATTATTTGGAAGAAGTGTTTTCTCTACCAAGGTATAGCCTGCTTCCCTGGCTTCCCTGTTTAAGTCTTTAAATGATATTTCCAATGCTTCATTCTCTGTTATGCTGAAATTACCTTTAATCTTTGTTTCTATGTCCGGAATATTAGTCCCTGACACGGTTTTAATAACTCCATCCTTATCAACAATGAATGATTGAAATGTTCCTCTAACCTTAATTCCTTTATAAGTCTGCTCTGTCTTAACTACAGTCTCACTCTGCTTGTTTCTAAACTTCTTATGTACAATCAGGTCATTATCCTTTGCCTTTAACCCTGTATACCTTTTAACGATTTTTACAGGATCTTCTTTAGTAGGAAGAGTGAGAGTACCGCTGACATAACCTGGTGCATCATATATATCACTCTTTATAAACTTCTTAACCTTAATTTCCGCCTTACGGTTAGCTTTATTGCTATTTGCCGCAAAGCCTGTCGAGACCGAAAAGCTGCTGATTGTTAATGCAAAAATTATGCATAATGTTACAATTCTTTTCATTTCCTATCCTCCAGTTTAGCTTACAAAACTCTATATTATGTATACTATTGATATTATAAACTAAAACCTGTGCTTTCGTCTCGAATATCACTGAAAAAAAATATATTTTCCCTACTCCCTGTCAAAAGAAATCTTTATCCCGAAACACAATTTACTTACGCGTAGCCATTGCAAAAAACCCCCTCGCATTTTCTGCGAAGGGGTTTTTGCTAATGTTAAAACTTATGGTATAAACTCTTCAACAGTCTTACAGGTATAAACGCTGGTTGCTTTCGCATTTCCACCGATAGCATAGATTCTATTATATGCTGATGCCGATGATAGACTGTTTCTTCCTGTAATCATATTCTGTTTTATGATCCATGCACCGCTAACCGGATTATACTCTTCAACCTTATTTGAGCATGGCACAGTACTGCTCTCATTTCCGCCTATGGCATAGATCCTACCGTTTACTACAGAACATGTTAATCCCATTCTTGCTGTAGGCATGTCGGCAAGAGGTGTCCATTTATCTTCTACAGGGTCGTATACCTCCACGGTTTTGAGCCTGTTATATGAGTTGTCCATTCCACCGATAGCGTAGATCATACCGTCTACAACAGCAATACCAAAATTGGTTCTCGGGGTCAGCATACTTCTTTTTGGAACCCATTCATCTTTGGAAGGATCGTATTCCTCTACTGTACCTACAACATTATTGCTGCTTGAAGTACCTCCTATGGCGTATAGCCTTCCATTCGCTTCAACAAGGCCCAGGCCATACCTTGGAGCAGACATGCTGGCCCTTGGTATCCATCTATCTTCAGTCGTAATATACTCTTCCATACCGCTTAAGTAACTGCCGTTTGCAACTCCACCGACCACATATATTCTATCACCAAGGACAGCTGCACCCATCTCTCCTCTTGGTGAACTCATTTCGGCTCTTGATACCCATTTGTTGAGTGATGGATAGTATACCTGCAAGCTTGTTGTTGATACACCACTGCTGTTATATCCTCCAATAGTATATATCCTGTTGTTGTACCCTACTGATACACTGTCTGATCTTTCCAAAGTCATATCTTCCCTTGGTACCCAGATACCCAATGAATTCTTAAACATTAAACCGTCAATGTACACTGAAAAGGTATGATTTGTGGTAGTATTATGTATTGTAGATCCAATTGCTATCTCAATATAGTTTACATTTTTCATGATCTTATTTTTAAGATCGTTTGAGGCCCTTGCTTTATCCATTTCACTTAATGAAGGATCTACATAGCCTACAATATTTCTTTCCCATGTACTGCTGCCTTCTGTAGGAATAGTGAAGTTGTACCAGCCGTCAGCACTCTTATAGGAGTTATCGCTAAATAGGTTGGCATAATAACCGTTTGCTTTCGGCACAAACTCAACCTTATTGCCGCTGTCCATACAAAGCCTGATAACGGGATTGGTTGCCACAACCAGATTAAAGTTATCACCAGGCTTAATGGAAATAAGAATATCACTTACTGCAGCCAAGTCCCATCCTGCGTTCTTAGCTACAGGATAAAAGATCTCATTCCATCCTCTTTTCCCAAACTTGGACCCATTAATATCGGCTTTCAATGAATAGTTACCATATTTTACATTTCCATCACCTGATGCATCATTTTTATTAACCATGGTTAACGCTGCGTGTTTCCCGTAATGATTATTAGAGTGCCAGTATCCCCATTCAGATCCGCTTGCAGTATCAGTTCCATGTTCCGATTTTATAGGAGTATAAACTGTAGGAGGCTGAGCAGGAAAACCAGTAACTTCATAAGTTATTGTACTTCCGTTAAAGCGATTAAAGTCATATATGTAATACCACCAGTTGTTGAGTTTACCGTCTGTAACACCTGGGTTATGAGGCAAGTGGTTAAACCACCAGATATGATAAGACATACCATTATATTCCATAGACTTTTCAACAGTTCCCACCATATACGCGTTATACGCCCCGTAATCGTAAGCTCCAATCTTTTTAAAGACAGGATCTGACGGAAGATTAGGATAACTATACCAATCATCTGCACAGCTATTTACGTAGCTCGACATTTCCCAGGTTTTTGGGTTGTTCCAGGCGTAGTCATATGCTCTGGGTGCATTTGGTGGGAAATGACTTGAGCCTACATTGGCATTTCCCGGTGCAGCCGGAGCAAACCGGTCATAGCCATATCTTCCATTCTGTTGGTCTGTTGCTCTAAAGCGTCCCCACAAGTTGAAGGAAGCCACTGTCATTTCATTACTTACAGGTGTTCCTTCTGGATCCCAGTTATTTTCCTTATATATATTGTACGTGTAAGTTAACGGCCAGTTATCTCTGTTAGCATCTGTAATACTGGTCATGATACCTTCAAACATATGAATATATCCATCAAACAATCTTTGGTCTGCACAAAAGATATTTAGGAAAAATGATCTTGAGCACTTGACATCTCCTTTAGGTAGCCACGCCTCATATCCATAAGGTACGCTCCCATCAACTATATTTCCTATGCCCCTATTGCCAAGAAGGGTATTCTCTCCAAAACCTTGCAGAGGTGGCCCACCCATGATCCAAACGAAATCTATATCACCTTTTTCGATTAAATCAACAATGGAGTATCCTCCCAGTTCATCATATGGTGTTGTTACAAGCGTATTATAGTCGATTCCACCGTGACATCCCACATCATAGAAGACATTTGAAGGCTTACCTACGTGTTTACTATCAGTACATCCTTTTGTCGAACAGTGGTTAGCAAAGCAGATCATTTCAACTATAGCTGCATCGTTTTGCTGAAATCTGGCGTCTACCGCAGGCGGATACTGGTCTAAGGTAATTACTTTATTCTGATATGCCTCAATATTTATAGACCTATTGGAAGCAAGCTTGAACATGTCCTTAACATACTGTAAAAATTCATTCTTTACCTTATGTTTCGCGACCCCATCATTAAACTCATTTGGCATTCCAGGGTCACCTGAAATAACAAGACTACCATCCAGTTGGCTTACTCTCTTATTTGCCAGGTTGGCATTGTAATACTCATCTACACTCACTCCATTGGCAGTTACAGCACCTGCAAACTTGCTTGGCACTGTACCTCCAAGTTTAGGGTCAAAGGCTAAAGCCAATACCTTGTAGTCAGATTTTACTTTTACCTGGTTTGTCGTCTTTACTGTGTATTCAGCGGATTCAGCAATCTTTTCTCCATTTTTGTTAAACGCAGCTACCCTGTATTTGTACTCTGTGTTGGGTGTAAGTCCAAAATCAGTAAAATAACCCAGTTTACTAACAGTAGCCCTCCTGTCTCCATCTGAATCACCGTTTCGGTATACAACATAATTATCTACCATTTCCCCATATGTAGAAGTCAAAGGTGTCCATTTAAGCTTAACAGAGACTGCATCAACTTCAACAGAGCTTAAATTTTGTATTTGTACCAGACCCGGAGGCGTTCCCCATGCCAAAGTACCTGAAAAATATGCAATTACATAACTCCAATCAGTATAGTATGAAGCGTTCGGATTAAATGAATAATCATTTGATTGATCAAAATTAGTGTAATCCGCCCTTGCAATTCTTGATTGTACAACTACCTCTCCTGTATATGGAACAAGGCTGCCCGATTTAAAGGATATTTCCACATAGCGGTCGGCATTTGTAGCATTTGTTATACTATAGAATGCACCGGTAACATTAGAACTTCCAACAGTTGCATGGTCTACAAAGAAATTCAATGGCTGCGTAGACCCGTCTGCCGTAAAGTAATACCGAAGTTTAACACCGGTGAGATCAATGGCTGTATCACCTGTATTAATCACTTTAAAATTGGCATAAATATTGCTTGAACTAGCATCTCTGACTTGATTAAAAAACTGAACCTTCAAGCTGGATGCAGCACTTACGCTATCAAATGATACCATACTTGATGTTGCCATCAAGGAGAATACCAATAATAGAGTTATTAATGTCCTTATTCTTCTCATTTAAATCCCTCACTTTTTTATTAAACTTAGGGTATTTGCTCAACTTATAGATGCTTTTAGAAGACCACCAACACCCCTTAAACAGTGATCCCCCATTATTTTACCCTCCCTTTTGATATGTTTTAAGTTGTTTAACTGATATTATAAATCATTGGCTGGTCTTTCAGGTTGAATAAAGTTGAATATTTGTTGAAAAAAGTTGAATTTTTATGAAGTGCACCAAAATAGTAAAGGGGGAGGCCTTAGGCCTCCCCCTTTACTACGTGGAATGTTATATTTGCAGGTAATTATATATTATGATTAAGGCGTCTGCCCTTGTAAGCTCTGCTTTCGGCCTGAAATAGTCTCCATAACCGTTTACTATCCCAAGTCCTTTTGCAATAACTACATGGCCGATAAGAGACGGATTTATCTGATCCTTATCCTTGAAAGTGCAGTTAAAAATGTCCCCAAGCTCTGCAACCTTATTGTATTTTAACGCCCTTATTACAAACTTGACACTGTCTTCCCTTGTCAAAGCCGCTTCAGGATTCTTCTCGTCCTCTTTTACAATGCCTTCCCTGATTAACATTCTATAAAGATTTTCTGTCTCATCTTCACTTGTTAAGGCAGTCTTACCGTAAAACTCATATCCGCTGTTTATCACTTGCGATATAAGTAAAAGGAAGTCTTTTTGCTTTATTTTCTCACCTGGCTTAAATTCAGGTCCTTCCAAACCGATACCTATTTCGGCAAGAACTTTTATCTTCTGCTCTGCATAGTGCCCTGATATATCTGTGTATACCATAGCTTTCTTCTCTTTATATGGCTTTCCGTCGTAATCTAAAATAGCACCTGTATTGGCATCAAATATCGCAGGCTTTTGTGTATTAACTGCATATACAAGTTTTACCTCCTGCTTCTTGCCACTATCAATTCCGGCCTTCTTAATGTAGGCAATATCCGGATTCTCCAAATAATACTGAAGTTTTAAACCCACATCATTAAAGAATACGTCATAAATATCCTCTAAAGCAATAACCTTGTCAACTGAAGGAAACTCTACGTTATACCAATCCAGACTATAACTTGTTATCTTGCCTGCAACCGCATCAAACGCCACTGTCAATCCATTGTTGGGGAATAATACTCCATTTACCTTCCTTATGTACCTGAAGCTGTAGTATTTTGGTGCTTCATTTTCACGATAAATGAGTCCGTCAACCAAAACTTCGTCATATTCCGTTTCTTTAAACTTATCAGGCTGTATTTCCCTTAAAAATTTCTCTGCTGCTTTTTTAGCAGCCGCCTTATCATAACTGGCATCTACATCTCCTTTTTGAGGATAGTTCACACTAAAGCCTTTTACTTCACTTGTCATAGCATCTATAATAACACTTATATACCCGGATTCTTTACCCTCCTGATCAGATCCCTTGCTAAAGTAAAGGTTCCAGGTAAAGCCTGTCTTTAAAGGCCAGCTCCTGTGAAGGCTTGCTCTCTCAAGGGTATATGTATCATCCAGTTCCAGCACTTTAAGGTCTCTTGCAATCTTTTCCGCTTTCTCTTGATCTATAAGCTTAGAAGCCTCTTCAACAGCATTTATCTCTTCGGGAGTAAGCACCACATCTCCCATTCCGCCCTTAGCAGCCTGATCCATGGAATATTTCGCCTTTTCCATGTCTCCACCGTAATAAAGTCCCCCTAGATAGACTTTTTCGCCTGTAAATGCATCAATGTAATAGTTTGAATTGAATACAGGAGTGTATGCAGCATATACTCTCATATCTTCCTTGTCAATTGCCAGGTTATATGTAAGTCTAAGTCCAAGATTCTTTATGTAGGCCTCCTGTGCTGCTTTAAGATCTATTGCCTTATCACTTGATGGAAAACTCAAATTATCGGACCATTCCTTACTATAATTCTGAAGTTCTCCGGTTTGACGGTTTATTGCTATCGTAATCCTGTTAAGGGGGAAGAGAATATTGTTATATGTCCTAACATAATTAAAATAGTAAAACTGATCATTTAATGATGTTTGCGCATCTTCAATGAGCTGCAAGCTGTCAAAAGTATCCGGGCTAACCTTCTTAATTATTTCTTCTGCTTTCTTTTTTGCTTCCTCCCTGCTTATCTTTGGAAGCTTGGTAGTAATACTTCCGTAATCCATGTACCGGTAATAAAAATAGCCCAATACATCTCCCTTACTGTCTACCCTGGCAGTTATACTTCCTTCAGCTCCGTCTTTGGAGTTCCAATTTAAATCCCATACTTTTTTGTCACCTACAGTATTAACACTGTAATTAAACTCCTTGAAGCTTTCAGGAATATCAAATAAGCTCTTTACCTTTTTTATTGCATCCTCAAGCCCTGCATTATCTGCCCCAAATACAAAACTCGGCATGGATACGGTAAAAATCATAACTACTGCTAAAACCAGCGCGATTTTGGCTCTCATATAAATCACTCCTTAGATTTCTAATTTTTTATTAGCTGTTAAACAGGTCGATATTTTTACACTTATTAGATGTGTGTTTACACAAAAATGTTCCGCCAAAAGAAAAAAAGTCTAATTTTTTTCATTAGACTTATTCCTTCCTTAAAGTAATAACTCCTATCTGCGGTCGCGCAAAAAACCTTATTGGGATACCCGTAGAGCCTACTCCGTTACTGATAATCACCTTTGTAAACGCTGTATCTACTATACCGGTCCTGTACTTCTGACCGTAAAAAGATGGAATATATGGGGCCCATCGTCCAAAAAGTGTTATCTGTCCTCCATGGGTATGCCCGCTTAAAACAATATCTACTTTATTATTTTTTATCCTTTCAGCATAATCCGGATTGTGTGAAAGCAGAATGACAAAGTCATCTTTTTTTACATTATTAATGGTTGGACCAATATACTGTGAATCTGTATAAAGGTCCCCAACACCACCAACCTTGATTCTGCCTTTACCATATATAATCCACTGTGCCCTGTTATCTAGAAGGCTTATGCCTGCATCCTTCATACTCTGCATTACTGCCATTTCGTCCTCCCAGTGGTCATGGTTGCCCATCACCCCATATTTACCGAGGGGTGCATTAAGCTTCTTGAGCTCTTCAAAGCAAGGCCTTATATATTGAGTCCCCCTTTCAACATAGTCTCCGCCAAGAAGAATAATGTCAGGATTTAAATCATTAATCTTTCTAACTATTCCTGCTACCCTTTCTCTTGAGAAATTGGGACCATGGTGAATGTCCGAGACAAAGACGATCTTTTTGCCGTTAAACGAATCAGGTATATCCTTATCTTCTATATCTATTTTTTTTATATCCAGCCAGTAAGGCTCAACAAACGAGTATACTGCAAGTAAAAGACCTGATGCCAATACGTATATCAGGAATTTAAGTATTCTTTTCTTCATACACTGCCCCTTTGTATATATCACCGCTGCATCTTCTTTTAATTTACAAAATGCACGCTTTTTAGTCCATTATAACATATTTAGAATTTGTACTTGCCTTGACATAGATTTTTAATACTTTCTTTGTTCTTTTTTTCATATAATTCTATGAATAATATTAAAGGGGTAATACTATGTTTGTCTTTTTAACACTAAAAAAATCTTTTCTAATAGTGCTAACATTTATAATAGTTATATGTATTTTCAGCATAACACTATATAGTACTTCTCCCGCTCTTCCCAGTGTATCAATTAATGAAGAGCAAGTAAAAATGATAGAAGATATCCTTCAAACCAAAAACAAAGCTTTTATGGAAGGGGACATAGAAACTATAAAGTCCCTGTACAACCTGGAAACAAAGCTTGGAACCTGGGCGTATGAACATCAGATGAAAAAAATGAAATACCTGCAAAAGTGGGCTGATAAACAGGGCATTAAATTTACCGATATAAAATCAAAAATCAAAGTAAGATATGTTAAAGAAAGAGGCTCCGGGTATCGTTATAATTTTATTGCCTCCACAGAGTATAATTACGCATATGAAAACGATCCGGAAACCGTAAATATGTTCAGAATCGGCACCTACCATACTCTGAGCCTGGATAATAAAGATGACAAATGGTTAATTACAAAAGAGTGGTATACCGACCCCTTTGCAGATTCTTTAAATCTTGACAATATAAAAATGGATGAGTTTAAGCAATACCTTTTAAACTCAAACCCAAGAGATCTTTCAAATCTCAATAAAAGAAGAGTCAGTGCCGTCCAGTATGCTGACCATTACTGCGGTGCAGCAGCCGACGAAGAATATGGCTACGGCTACAACAAAAAATATAAAGACTATAATCCTTTAGGCGGAGACTGTGCAAATTTTGCGTCCCAAATTCTCTTTGAGGGTGCCAAGTTCAGAAAGACCCGTGCCTGGAGATATGAAAGAGACGGAAGTAAAGCCTGGGTTAATGCACACGCATTTAAGGATTATATGCTTAACAGCGGAAGGGGCTCACTAATAGCAAGAGGTACTTACAATCAGGTGTTCAAAGCATCATTCAAGCTGCTTCCGGGAGATTTTGTGGCATATGAAAAGGGAGGAAAGATAACCCATATATCTGTAATAACAGGTGCCGACTCTAAGGGATATGCTTTGGTTAACTGCCATAACACCGATAGATACAGGGTTCCATGGGACCTTGGGTGGAGCAACAAGGGTATTAAGTTCTGGTTTGTCCGCGTTCATTACTAAATTAAACAGGCATTCCATGCTAATCGGTATATAAAATAAGAAGACCTGAATTTACCTCAGGCCTTCTTACTTTGTATAATATCGATATACTTTTTAAAATAAAATTATTCCTTATCAACAATACCAAATCTTTTCTTAAACTTATCAACACGTCCGCCTGTATCTATAAGCTTTTGCTTACCTGTAAAGAACGGATGGCAATTTGCACATATTTCAACATGGACATCCTTTTTTGTTGATCCTGTTTCATAAACTGCACCACATGCACACTTTACAACTGTCTGTTCGTATTTTGGATGGATACCTTCTTTCAACTTTTTCACCCTCTTTCATAAACCTTATACGAAAATGCATTTCCGACGCATCTTCATTCTTTATTTTAACATTCCATTAGTTAACATATTTCAAAGCGCAAAAAATATTTTAACACAAATATATGCTATACGCAAGAATTATTTTTCAACAAATGCCACGTTTATGCTGTTAACAAAATCTACATTAGTTTTTGTCTGCATTAGACGGTTTATAAGCATTTCGGTAACTTCAGCAGTTCCCATATTGCTCATGGCTTTTCTTATAGCCCATATGCTTTCAAGTTCCTTCTGATCAAGAAGCAGTTCTTCTCTTCTTGTGCCGGACCTGTTTATGTCTATTGCAGGGAATATTCTCTTTTCGGATAACCTTCTATCCAGGTGAAGCTCCATATTACCTGTTCCCTTAAATTCTTCAAATATAACATCATCCATTCTGCTTCCTGTCTCAATAAGGGCAGTGGCCATTATGGTGAGACTGCCGCCATGCTCTATATTTCTGGCAGCTCCGAAAAATCTCTTGGGTTTGTGAAGTGCACCGGGGTCAAGACCACCGGATAGTGTTCTCCCGGTCGGAGGTATTGTAAGATTATACGCTCTTGCAAGCCTTGTTATACTATCCAATAGAATAACAACATCCTTCTTTTGTTCAACCAACCTCTGTGCCCTTTCAAGAACCATTTCTGCAACCTTTATATGATGCTCGGGAACTTCATCAAACGTAGAATAAATTACTTCTCCCTTAATAGAACGCTGCATATCCGTTACTTCTTCCGGTCTTTCATCTATCAGCAATACTATAAGCTCCATTTCCGGATAATTATTTGTAATAGCATTTGCGATCTTCTTTAGAAGTATGGTTTTACCGGCTTTCGGAGGTGATACAATCATACCACGCTGCCCTTTACCTATCGGCGCTATTAAATCTATCAGTCTTGTTGATAATTCCCTGGGTGATGTCTCAAGAGTAATTCTTTGATCTGGATATATAGGCGTTAAATACTCAAATGGGACCCTTTTTGTTGCTGCTTCCGGGGGATCTCCATTAACAGTTTGAACATATAATAAAGCTTGAAATTTTTCGCCTTCCTTTGGTATTCGGCCTTTACCCTTAATTTTATCCCCTGTTTTTAAATTAAAGCGTCTGATTTGTGAAGGTGACACGTATACATCCTTAGGACCGGAAAGGTAATTATCGCTCCTTAAAAATCCATAGCCGTCAGGTAAGACTTCCAATACTCCCTCAACAGGGTCATCACTTTCAATCTTCTCAAATCCGCTAGGTGAAGCTGCATTTTCATTATCCCTTTTTTGCTCCGGATGCCTTCTGTCAGGTCTTGCTCTTTCAGCTTCATTTTCACCTGGAGGTTCTTTCTCCTGCTTCAATTCCGTTTTCTTTTCTTGAATTCTTGGAGCAGGATATTGCTTTTCAGTTTCATTCTGATTGGCCGCTGCATCAGGATTGGGAGTTTGATTTTGTTTAACTTCTTCTTTTTTAGTACCAGCCGGTGCATCTTCTTTAGCTGTCTTATCCACGCCAGATTCCTGCTCCGGTATTTTTTCTTCTCTGCCGGCTTCTGCAGCATCTTCCGCGGTTCTATTTGCTTTAGGTCTTCCCCTTTTGGACTTTCTCAATACAACAGGGGCATCATCCGACTGCACAGTTTCCTTCATCTCTTTAGTCTCATCAATGCTTTTAACATCTTTATCGTTCTCAACTTTTAATGAATTATCATTATTAACCAAGCCTTCCTGCTCAGCTTCTGTCGTGTTCCCGTCTTCGGTAACTTTAATATCGTTACCGTTTCCAAACTGGTAAATTTGTTCAATAAGTTCACTCTTTTTATACTTGGTAATATTCTTTATACCCATCATTTTGGCTATATACCGCAAGTCCTCGAGTGTCTTATCCTTAAGATTAATATCCTCCATATCACACCACCTTACTTATACATAATATATATATTTCCAATTAATAGGGAGTTCATTCAATTAGATAATGTAAGTAAAACCTTTGTAATGGGAAAGGTTAATACTTTGAGGAGAATCACAGAGTATCTCTATAAGCAATAGATATTATATCAGCAGAAAGCACATTTGTCAATTAAAAATTTACTGAAAGCTTGGCATTTAACATATTTTCAGTGAAAATACAGTATAAAGTTTAGCAGGGAGTTAAATTAAACTTTATGCAATGTAGATGTGATTTTTGCCAATGTCCTATTGTTTTGATATAAATTCCCCATAATTAACTTATAAAAAATGTTATGAAATATTTATCTAACCGCGCACCCTAAATATACAAATAAAACTCATGCAAAATTATTTACCGTCTCTTTTTCTTATAAGCGGTTCTGAACCTTTGATATCTATAAATTGGCCTTCATCTAAAAGAAGAATTTGCTTCCTTAACAGATTATCCTTAAGATGCTCGTTTGATGAAGCATATATTACTTTGCTACCCGGACATTTTTTACACCTCAAATAAATTTTATCAGAAAGTAATAATAATTCAATATCATTATTACCACATTCACAAAATAAATTCCCTTTTTCAGCTATATCATGAATGATATTCAAAGAATCAAACATAACCTGTGTGTTGTTGAAATAATTATCATAACCAAACATGTTTATTAGTTCGTCAAACTCTTTCTCCAAATTGTCTATCCTTTTTCTCACATCCCAGTCACTGCCTATGAAGCACTGCTCTATACCGGTTTTCGGGCAGTTGAATACACTGATTTCCTGGGTGGTAAGCTCTTTTCTGCTCAAAAGGTATATATGATCTGTCCCACATCCGATGCATGGTATTGCGATCCTGTAACTTGTAGGGCTTTCCTTGGTCAAAACCAGCGATGAGCCATTGCAGCGGCAATTAAAACAAGTTTCCTTTTTATATGACATTTCAAAAAGTGATACATTAATAAATTGGAATGTGCCGCAGGATGAACACTTATACGCAATGGTTGTACTGGTATCAATTATCATTTTACCCACCTCTATATAATATAATTCGTGGAGGATATAAAAAAATCCTCTTTTTCCTGTTTCATTTTTGTTAATTATTAAGTCCTATTTTTTGATGAGTCTGGAGTTTGTATCAAGCAACTATACAATTAAATAGTCTTAACAAAAAATCTTTCACTGTTAAGAATATCCATTTATCATACATTTAAACCTTTAGGTTATAATAAATTTTTAAACATAATATTATTTAAGCATTAAAAACTGTGGAATTATCACATGGATTTTAATATAATGACAATAGAGCTTTTCGGAGGACTTTGAAAATCTACTATTGGCGAAAGGATGTGTGATATGTCAAAATATCTCAAGGCCGGTTCCTTTGTATTGTTGTATTTGGCAGTATACTTTATAGTTCAGCTGGCAGTAACAATCATATATACAATAGGATATATTGTTTATCTGGCAATCCAGAGATACCCCCTTACTGAAATTACCATGGACAGTATCCTTAAAAACACCAGTACTGTAATGCTTGTATCAATAATTATCTCAATTCCTTTGTATGTCTTGGTTTCTAAAATAAAAAAGGAGAGCTTTATTGAAGTATGCGGGTTTAGAAGGATAAATGCGGTAAACATCGGTTTAAACTCTATATTGGGAATATCAATGGGTATATTTATAATGCTGGCGCTAACATACTTAAACTATATTCTTCCTTTAGAGAAGATATCTCAAAACTATGAGGAAATAATGAAGGCTGTAATGAGTGGAAACTTCATTATAGTTTTTATAACAGTGGGAATTTTCGGCCCCATTATAGAAGAAATTATCTTCAGGGGTCTTATATTGAATGAATTGAAAAAAGTTTCACCTGTTATTGCTGCGGTAATAATTCAGGCTGTTCTTTTTGGGGCTTATCATATGAATCCACTGCAAAGTTCATATGCTTTTGTGGTTGGGATTGTTCTTGGTCTGGTAGCTGTTCTGACAAGATCAATATGGGCTCCCATACTGGTTCATGTTTTCTTTAACAGCGTAAATGTTATAATTGATAAGGCCCTTGAAGCAAACCCGGAACAGCAAACCCAGTTTTTCGGTGTTTATACCCTGATAATCAGCTTCATAGTTATGGCTTCTTCAATCTTTATAGTTTGGAAAATTTCAAGAAAATGTCCGGATCCTTTGCCACAGGATAGTCTGGAATAAAAATAAAAAGACTTTGATATCAATATCAAAGTCTCTTTTGGAGCTGGTGGACGGATTTGAACCCCCGACCTGCTGATTACAAGTCAGCTGCTCTACCAACTGAGCTACACCAGCGCGTTTGGTGGGCACTATAGGGCTCGAACCTATGACCCCCTGCTTGTAAGGCAGATGCTCTCCCAGCTGAGCTAAGCGCCCTCACCATAATGTC
>JBMOLK010000090.1:0-2024 GCA_049325575.1 Bacillota bacterium
TGGTGAAAGCAGTAAGTGATGCTGGAGCAGAACACATAATTCCAGGGGTTTTGGATCTAAGGGCATCGTGCAGAAAACGCATCTTGTCTTTGATCAGAGAAGAATTTTCAGAACTGTTACCAAAATATTTAGCCCTTTATAAGAGAGCATATGCCACAAAAGAATACACTAGAAAAATTTACAAAGTAGTGGAAACTGCACAGAGAAAATATGGTATTAAAATGATTGAAATACCCGTGTTTAAGGAAAAACAGACAAAACTTAAGTGTGAGTAAAAGATGAATTGAAATTTTAGGCGGGGTTCGGAACTTTGCCCCCGCTCTTTCACAGAAAGAGGAGGGTTGCCTTTCGGGTCATATAGCAGCAGATAAAAGGGATATCAAAGATTTCCTAAAATCGTCTTCGGTAACCTCTTTTATCCGCACTCCGTTATATGAAATTGCCCGAAGCGTAAGCGCTTAAAAATCTACCGAAAGTGAAATAAACTTTTCGTGTATTTATAGTTACTGATCTCCAATGTACGAAAAAGATTTAAGAGCTGAGAATGCACAACTAAAACAACAATTAACTGAAGCAGAACAGCAATTAACTGAAGCATTGAAAAGAATAGCTCAGTTAGAAAAACAAAATAAAAAACTGCGTGGGCAGCTTAGAAAATTTATCAATGAAAACACACCTTCAGGTTCACTACCTCCATATCTAAAGGATGAGTTAAAGCAGATGACGACAGAAGAACATAAAGAAATTGAAGAAGAAAGCATAAAGTCAGCAAAATTCAATCCAAGAAACAGAAGAAAAAAGTATGGTAGGAAAGAACTTCACACATTGGAAAAATGTCCATGTTGCAACTCACCTCTCACAGAAAGGAAAAGAAGGCTAAGGCGCACAGTTTTACATCTGAAACTTCCTGAAGTTGAGAACGTCTTACATGAAAGCAAGACCTATTACTGTGAAAAATGCAAAAAAGAAATTGCTGCACCTATTCCAGACACAGTACCAAAGTCAAAAATTGATTTGAACATTTCTCTTTTGATTATTCTTCTATATTCTGTTGGTACAACCCAAAGAAAAATAGCTGAATTTCTTAGGTGGTTTGGAGTTTTCCTATCAAATGCTTCAATAAATAATACTATCCATAGGATGCAACGTTATCTCGGAGATAAAAAATACAAAGAACTTGAAGAACAACTAAAAAAATCCATCTCATCAGGAGCAGATGAAACAGGACACAGATACAGAGGTAAGACTTATTACACTTGGGCAGTAGCCAATGCAAAGACAGTATTTTATAGAATAGAAAAAGACAGACGTCATTACAGAGCAAAGAAACTCCCTATTGGTAAAATCATAATCTGTGATGGTTGGAGAGCATACGACACACTTAAAAAGAAAATACAAAGATGTTGGGCACATTTGTTAAGAAAAGCCAGAACGCTAGAATTTCCTTTTGATTCAGAGGAACAGATACAACAATATAAAGAATTTGTAGAAGGACTAACTAAAATTTACAGGGAAGCGAAAGCTGAAGGGCAGAGAAATAAACAATTAAAAGAATTATATGACAAGAAACTAAAGGAATTTGTGCTGAAACCCAGAAAACAGGAAGATAACCTACTCAAAGTCTTGAATTACATTCTTGAATATGAAGGAGAGTGGTTTACATTTCTTGAAGTAAAAGGAGTGGAACCAACCAATAACAGATGTGAAAGGGCTTTAAGGCCCATGGTCATAAGAAGAAAAATAAGTGAGCATAACTGGAGCCTGAAAGGTCTACATGGTCTTGAAGTTATGCAATCTCTGTATGAGACCTGCAAGCTCAGAAACAAGGATTTTATGAATTTGGTTAGGAACGAGGTAGAAGCGAACACTCACGAAAGCGGAAATTCTTGAGCGCTTACTTTATTCCATATCAAAATAAATAGGTTTGCTCGCAAATCCGAAAAATTAAGTTGGGTTAGTATAAATCAAAGTATTTGAAAGTGATGAAAAAATGTCTGAAAATATTTTGTCTGTTAAGACTTTAA
>JBMOLK010000091.1:0-16520 GCA_049325575.1 Bacillota bacterium
TTTGTTTTTAGCAGAAATGACCATGTTAATCATGACTTCCTGGTAGTCGGGATCCACTACATGAACCCTGGTGGTCAGCAATTTCCGTGCAGAAAGGTACTTTTTTACATAATGCTTTATATAAGATTTTTCCCTAAGTAAATCCTTCTGGTTTTGTGTCTTCATTATAAGGATAAGTGAGACATGCCCAAATTGCTCTCCTTTATAGGATATACCTTTATAACTCTCAAGATCGCGGTTTATAAGGCATATGGTGCGAACCCCAAGATCAGGGTACTTTTCACGTATACCCGGCATTTCCATCAATCCCTTATAAGCCAGAAATTCAAAATCTTCTTTTGTGACAGCTCTGTTATGCTCTGAAAACTGTTTCACAGCACGTCGGATACCTGATTCAAGTTCTTCACCGTCATTTAATTGAATTCCCAAAAGCTTTAGAAAACTTAAGTAATTTTCCTTAGGTACCTGGTCAACGCGGTAGGATACCATTTCACACAGCCAGGCAAAAAGCTCTATCAACGTAATTCCGGGATCTGACGGATTAAAGTTAGTCCATTCTGGAGCATATACCGGTATCAAAGATTTTGCTTCGGCTACAAGGTCTTCAAAACCAAGATTGTCTAAATTCGGTACTGGCAGTGACATTTTTCTCCCTCCTTTCAAAAGTTATCAAATTTGTCGCGCACACTTTTACATACTGCTGTTTCAATCATCCGCGTAAAAACAGTATTGGCAACTACGGGTTGTTTCTGCTGCCTCCGTTAGCTTCCTCAAATATCTTCTGTCTTCTATCGGGATTTTTTCCAAAAGGCATTCTGGCCTCACCCCGCTTAAGTCATGGACAATATTGTTTTCCTTATCCATTAGATATGGAAAAACTAGTTCCGATTTCTTATTAATAAAATGGGTTCCGCTGTATACCAGTTCATCTTCATCCAAAAAAATATCTTCTCTCTTTACCTGGTGGATCTTTAGCGGTGTTGTGTTTACATATTCATCATTCCGGCTTAGATATATTATGTCTTTAGGTTCGAAGGTGGCTACTTTAAGGAAAAACGATTCAGGCTGTCCTGTGATTTTATTTAAAGTAAATGAGCGGATTGTAAGGTCATTGGTTATATCAGCTTCAACATCGCTTCCTTCAGGATAATTATCAAAGTCAATAGAGTTCCCGTTTAAGGTCCTGCACTCTAAAATATCACCGTCGATAGATACCACCATCAGGTTTTGAGAGTTGTTCCTGTATCTAAGTCTTATTATGTCGTTCTCCTTAAATCCTTTTACAAGCAAGGTTTTTACGCCTATATTTGCTTGAATTGTCTGGGCCAAAGCAAGGACAATAGTGTTGTCACTGGTTCTGACTGAACTGTATTTGGGGTATGTGACAGAGGGCTTGTAGGGCCCGTCTTCAAGCATCTCCAGGTTAAGGGTGTAGCATTGTACGGAAGCCTTTATGGATATACCGGTAACAAAGTCAACACCGGGTGTGTTTTTGATTACAGAATAGACCTCTGAAGCATATAGATTCCTACCAAGCTCCCATCCCACGTTTTCATGTCCGCCATGCTGTGGATCAAAAAAATGCTTCAAGTTGTCAATAATTCGGCCTTCAATGATTTTTCCCATCTCTGGCAAGGTATACCTTACATTAGCCTCTACTCCGACCCGTATATAATCCGGGCCTATTACATCAATGAGGGGTACTTCTTGTGTGTTCATAACAGCCGATATTCTCTCCTGCAAATATTCATCAATTTCATTAAGGAGCTCCTGGCTTGGCACAGGTTTTGAGTCTTCACATTCCGGAACTACAATAACAGTAGCTCTCCCCGGCACAAAATTAAGGTCCCGGTCCATGGTGGGAAGACATTTCACCTTTGAAATTTGAGGCATGGCCTCTCTTACCAGCCATTCGATATCTTCACAGGTAACCCCGCGGTCCCAGCTTTTTAGTGTATAAGGCCCTCTTATTTTGGCCTGTTCCGGCTCTTCCTGGTCAAATCCTCCATCGGCTGGCACAGGGTTATATACCGAGTCAATATCAGGTATATTATCCCACATTTGTGATATAGACCCTGATTTCACATTCCCCTTTGAACCACCTCCATGCTGATAATTACACTTGATGTTGTCTACTCCGGCAGGGGGAATCATACCGTTCTTACCGTCTCCGAAAGTGATGATTCCACTGCTGCGGTCCAGCATGTAGTGACGCCCGTCTGTCCCGGAAAGTGAAAAGGTTTTTACCTCTTCCCAGCATACCCAGTCTCCTTTAACTAAAGTCTCAAGCACCATGACTTCCTGTTCGGGTAAAACCGGAGTTCTTGATAGTTGAAAAGTCTGGTTGGGCTCGCCATTGCTGGAGCCAATTATCTCGCCCTTTAAAGAATTGGAGTTATTAGCCCATACCACATTGGAATAAATAGCGTTTATTCTTGGATAAACCCGGTATCCTCCCTCTTCCAGACGAGCTCGTATCCAATAGTTTTCCGTACCGAACAAAGGACACTTTTCTATATCCGAAGGTGCAGTAAACTGTAGAATTTCCCTTCTTGTAAAATGCCTCATGGCATCATTTACGCTTAAGGTGAGCCACTTTCTGCCATTCCAATACTCCCAGGCTACAACAGGACTTTGTCCAACCTGGTTGCCGGATAGCGGAAAAAATAGTGAGACCGGTAAATTGCTTATATCCTGGTCAAAAGCCAGATAAAAAGTCGGTACTTTATCCACGCAGGGTAAAAAAGGCTTAAAGCTCTTTTGGTTATTAAGGCATTCTTCTGTCCTTTCTATCATGCTAAAGTTGTTTTCCGTAACCACAATCTCCGGGTTGTCCCTTATGGTATATTGGTATTTAACTGTCAGCTTTTTTAAGGACGGAGGCCTGAATGTGGGTTCTATATATTCCGCTTCATTAATTTTTACAGTTGTACCCCCTATTGTTACTTCTTTTGGTGTATATTTATAGTAGCCTTCCTTGCCATAATTCCCTCCGGTAATACGGGCACGGAGCCAATAGTTCTCGTCTCCGTTGATGCTGCATGGTTTGACACCTGGACATTTAAATGTAATGGTCCCACTGGAAGTAAGGGCTTTTGTAGTGTCTTTTACAGTGCTTTTCAAACTCCCTTTTTGTGTGGTTTGAAAAAAAACTTTCCACTCTGTCCCGTCCCAATACTCCCAGTCAAGAGTTATATTGCCGGTATCAGGATGGGGGCAAACGTCTTTATTTGAAAGCTCAAAATCAATTGAAACATCGCCATTACCTTTGGAGAACACTTCGCCTAAAGCAATATAAAAAGTGTCGTTGAATTCCGGTTTCTCTCCAAATGGGTAGAAATCTTTACTCAAGTCCAGCTTAAGATCATTATAAAGTGCCGCATCAGGATAAAGTGCAGAACCTGATGAAACATTAAGATTAATCTTGATGTCTTTTATATCCGGCATCATGTTTTCATCGGTAAGGGGAGATTTTAGTTCTGCGTAGATCCAGTTAGTGGTCCAGCTTTTTGGTACATGGTTTTTATCATACCCTGAAAGGGTTTTGGAGGATATTTCCTTTACCCCTTTAAATGTTACGCTATCGTTAAGTAAAAACCTAATCTCATCCCTTTGGCTTTCGTGCATCAAAGGTCTGGGATTACCGTCTTCCCCGAAATAATACCATGAAACCTCCGGAAATTCTGCTGTCTCACCGTCCAGATTAACATCCAGGCTGATATCCACAGCTTCACTATAATTAAACAGCTTGGAATGCCCCAGGTACAAACGATGGAGTACAGGAAGGCGGCCCTTAAACAGTTCAGCCTCTTTTCCCGTTTCCTCTAAAGAGAATAGAAAATCCTGATTACTCCAACGGTCCTGATAGGGATCAATACTTATAGCCCTTACCGGCTTCGGCTTTATTACAATCAAGTCTTTTCCTGTTTCAAAAATAACTTCTTCCTGGTTTTCAGGCTGTGCAGACACCTTGGTACCGGCAGGTACAAACCCGCTTCCGGCAGAATCCTCCTTCAGCTTAAATACCAGCGGAGCCTTAGATACCCTTGGAGGCGTCGGACTTATTCCAACCAAGTTTAAAAAGGTAATAAGATTTTTATCAGATGCCTGATTCAAGCGCTCCGTGACTTTTCCAACCATATTTGAAAAAATTCGGATCAAAGCGTCTGCCTGTTTATCCGATTCAAGTTCTTCAAGGCTCCCCCATTCGGGGCAATACTGTAAGATTAAGCGCCTAAGCTCGCGTACCAGATCATTTTGGTCACGTTGGTCAATTTTAGGTAATATGTTTGGCATTATTTTCCCACACTTTCAAGATAAAATGGATACACCAGATTGTATTTGCTGTTGCTTGTCTTTATAAAATAGTCCACCGAAATATCAATAACCGGCAGGTCCTGCCTTGGAGTTGCAGTTACCTCAAGCACTTCGATACGAGGTTCCCAGTTTATAAGAGCTTCCTCAACATAACTTTCTATCATGGTTGCGGTAGTGGTGTCGTTGGATGCAAAAAGCATCTCATTAAGACGGCATCCGAATTCAGGACGCATTACCCGCTCACCTCTTGAAGTTGCCAGGATAAGCTCTACGGACTCTCTGATAGAATCCTCTCCCTCGGCAGTACATAGTTTTCCTTTATTAACAGAAACTTTAAACTTTAGCCCTCGTCCCAAAAAATCAATAACTTCCATATTAACCTCCAATTAATACGGTTCCGACAGCTACTACCTTACCGACCGGAAGGTCAGCCGGGTCATTGCATGTCATTGCCATATCACTATTTCTAGCAGCCATTTTCCCGTTTATTTTTACTGTAGTACTTCCCATGATAATCTTCCCCTTATTTGTTGGCGGCTTCTGGAACGGTCCTCCCTGGGGAACATGCGACGGTGTGTTTGTAGCTGTTGAGTCCACCGTTGCTGCAGGCTTACCCATTATCTTCACGTTGCTGCTTAAATTACCGTCTATGATACCTGTAAACGGGTGGGGAAGTGGAGTAGGAACCATAGAAGTTCCTGCCGGAATCATTACAATATGAGTATCCGTAGCTATGATACTGTCACCTTGTTTTGCTGCAGGCTGTCCCACATAGATCCCTCCTTTGCTTTTTTTAAGTTGCAATTATTTCTATAATTGATTTACTTCTTTTGGTACACTAATTAATGTTCACCATAGCACCTTTTACAGTCATGTTTGCTGAAGCCTTTAGATCCATTGCGGCAGAAGCCTCAACTTTGGTATTGGCAGAGGATTTTAATTCGATCTCTTTTGCATTAACGGAAAACTTGCCCTTTGGAGCAGAGATTTCTATATCCTTGTCAGAACTTAAGGTTATTTTATTTTCTTTTGTGCTAATTATGATTTTGTTGTTTCCGGACTTGTCCACTATTTGTATGTTTTCCTCTCCGCTTTTGTCATCAAGCCGGATAATATGACCCTTTGAAGTCTTTAGCTCAATATTCTCTTCACCTTTCTTGTCAAAGAACTTGAATATATGGCCGCTTCTGGACTTAATCAACCTGGTATTGTTTTTCCCGTCGCTGTTTGTTTCCGGGGGAGCATCTTTTCCATTCCACAGTGAGCCAATGACAAAAGGCCTGTTGACGTCCCCGTTTTCGAAAGCCACAAGTACCTCATCCCCAACCTCCGGCAGAAAAAAGCTCCCTCTGCTGTTTCCGGACATAAAAGATGAAATACGAGCCCAATTTGATTCCTCCATACCTATGAGGGGAATCTTCAACTTTACCAGACCTGGCCCTGGCTTGCTGCCATCATTTGATGAATCGTTCATGATAACTACCCCTACCATCACTCCGTAAATCTTTCCATCATTTCTAAGATAGTCATTAAAATTTGAATTTCCAAATACCTCACTCATATCCCAGTCCTCTTTACCTTAAATGTAGTTGTATATCCGGTACTGTCTATGGAATGAACGGTTGAAACAATGTAATAAATGCCGCTGAATCGTTCATCTATACCTGAAAGCTTAACAGTTTTTCCCGCCCTTAGGAGGGGATTGCCCCAACATTTGCCCTCTCCTGTAATAAATTCACGAAGCAGGGTGTTATATTGAGCCAAAGCAACATTTTGAGCCTCACTACGGTCAACCAGATAGTCTTCTGCAACAGCTACAGGCGATTTCTCCAGTGCTTTTGCCGAAAACTCGAACCCGGATTCCTTACCCCCCATTTTTGTGGTCTCGTCACCTTTTTTAGCCAAACCCTTGACTTCCTTTTTTTCTTTTACATCCCATCCCCGAACTTCAACCTCACTACCCCTGGTCAGTGTCCTTAGTTCCAGTGAAAGCTGCTCGAAATCTATCCTGTACTTTAGTTCAGGTAACTCTGGAGCTTTTTGGGAACGGGATTTAACGAAGTAAAGCTTCTTATCCTCTGTGTAAACCTCATAATCAATTCTTGCAGCTCTTTGCAGCAAAAATTCAAAATTGCTTAGATTGTTTTGAAACAAATATGGGTAAGTCGTTTTAGTATCGTCTACAACTGCTGTTAATCCATGCTCCCTGGCAATTTCGGAAACAATTTCGCTGTCTTTTTTCTTTATAAATGCCTTGTTTCGGGTTCCCATACGGAGCCTGTGAAGAAAGTCGTATCCCCGCAGCTCCAACTGGGAGTGCTCACAGAGATTTAGATCCAGTGAAGTAATCTCACCGCTTATCATGGGCTCAACCTTGTCCAATCCAACAGAAACTGTAACCTTATCTCCAGGCTTGAAAGCCTTAAGATCGATTCCCTGCCATTTCCCATTTTTAAAATCCACCATGTTAAGCTTAATGGAAAATATTGAAGGCAAATTAATCTCATCTTCTATAGTAATCCCTTCCACCGAAGCCATAAACTCTCTGGAAATCTCACTGCCATTTAGTTTTATTCTGTAGTTTGCAACCTTAATACTCATCTTAGAACCCACCTCTAATCCGGGATGACCAGAGTCTTCCCTATGTCGCTCCTTCCTGGAAAATCAACCGGGTTCACTATCCGGTTGGCTTTAGCAATTCTACGCCACTGCAGAGGGTCTTTAAATACTTCATTGGCAATAAGGTCAAGGCGATCTCCACTCTTTACCATCCACAGCTTCCGGCAGGCTTCCAACCCCTTTAGATTTTCTACCTTTTTATCCAGATCATGTGAAGTAAATGTTACGTCAAGTACCGCCCTGACGGGTATACCATTTTCCAGAAACATTGTAAACCTTTGCTGAACACTGGTAATAACACCGCGGTAACTGAACTTTCCCCATATAAAGCTGCACTCGGGCGGACGTTTGGTCTCCTTACCCGGTATTGTCGGCTTCATTAATGCAATAATCTTTCCTGTTTCCTTCCTTACATCCGAGCGTTTATCGTAGGTATCGTAAAATAGGGAGACTTTTAATTCCGGTATCTCTGTAATAAGAAACTGTTTTTTATTATCTTCGCCGGTATATTTTGCTTCAACGGAAACGGTATACTCGTTGGGGTTGAACATTACCACAACCTCGTTAGTTTTGTCTTCTCTACCGTTCTTATCGTATGGAATGATTTTCGCTTTTTCTACCATTACAACAGGCCCCTCCTATCTTTTTGAATTACAATCCTCTTCTCAAGGATTTTAAAGACCCATTCGGCAAGCAGATTCATTTCTTTTGGCCCAATATTGTTAATGACTTTCGCCTGTTTTGGAGAGGTCAGAGTTCTACTGGCAGCTTCTTTCTCCTTAAGCGGTATTGTCTTTAGTTCCTGCTCCTCTTCTCCTCTGATAGAACCTTCTGTAACGGGTTTTCGAAAAACCAACCGTCTCTTATTGGAAACTTCCCTGACAGCTTCGTTGGGATCTTCGGTAAACTCTCTCCTTATATGACCCAAGCCCGGTTGGTTCACCAATTCTTTGTGTATGCCATCTGCTAATACTTTCGCAGTATTTCCTGCTCCCTTTATAGATGGTGGTCTTAAAAATTCCAGGCTGTCTTTTAGAAAAGAACTGTTTGTTTTTACAATAGGGTTAAAGTCCTTTATCTGCTTTAGATCTGTCAACTTACCTGCTTTTGCATCTTTTCCCTGCTTCTTGTCACCATTTAGCTTTTCACTTAAGCCCTGTACATTATATTCTCTTTTTGTTGTTATGCCAGAAATCAATTTGCTCTTTTGAACTGCCAACTTTTCTTCAAAATTATAAACATGGTACAATTTCTTAGTTATCTTGCTTTCCTTAATTTCATAGTCTTCTTTAATTGTGTCAATTATACTGCTCTTTGTTGTAAGCAGCGGCTTAAGACTCTCTAATCTTATTCTGCTTTTTCCGGTAGAACCTCCGGTTTTATCAGAAGGCTCATCTCTTAACAATAGATTATTATCAAAAGACTTGTTAAAAGACCTTAAAGCCCTGGGCAGTTCATTTTTTAGTGCTGTTTCTATCCTTAATACTTTTTCTTCAATGCCATTTGCCTCTGCAGAACTTACTGCCTTATTGGCATGTATTTTTTCTACGGGTCCATTACCCTTCTGTGGTTCTAAAAATCTTTTTGAAACATTGTATGACTCTTTTTTTTCTGATTTACATGCGATGTCAGATACCTTATCCTGATTTCTTAATGAAGCTTTCTTGTATGTATTTAAAATAGTGGAATTAGAAATATTCCGTGTATTATAAATAAAGCTTTTGTGCTTTATAACAGGTGCAGAATTTTTATCTAAAACGTTCTTATCCTGATAGAGAATGCGATCAAGTAACTTTGTTCCGGTCAGGAGGTTAGTAACCTTGGAAGCCTTTGGATTTAAATTCTCATAATTTCTGCTGTTTTGCCAATCAGGAAATATCCTTTCATGCAGGGCATTAAGGTAAGTTATGTTATTCCCATGGGTCCATGAGTTATATGTATTAAAAAGTACAGGTTTATTATCCCTGTTTTCCGATTTTAGCCCTCTTCCCCTCTGCACCATCCAATTGGCAACATAACTATATGAAGTATGGTTTTCTATTTTTCCTAAACTGCTAAGGCCTGATACTCCTGACGGCTCATTAAAGAACTTCTTAAAAAGTCTTAATACCAGCGCCGGAAAATTTCCTATCCTCCTATGTAAACCGTATTTTATAAAAATTTTATTAGTAAAGCTAAAGTTTACACTTTTAGCAGGCCGCATAGATGACAATGTACTATGATTCAGTTGTAACATAAGTCTTATTTTTTTCTTCATCTTACCCAACCTTTAAGCTTATACTTTATTAAGGGTATGGATTTTTTTATCTGTGCCTGTAAAGTCCTTGATGGGTCAATACAAGTGTTTCAATTGCCACTGAATTGCCGGATGCATTAAACGCCGGACCTTCCCACTTTATAGGACATGCATCGTAAAAATCCCACCAGACCGCAGGTTTGCCTGAATCATCCAGTATATATATTGATCCGTTTCTCCTATATACCCTTCCATTTATTACACTTTCATACCATCTCCACAGATAGTCCTGATTTGTAACACCGTGCTTTAGCGTTATATCACTGTACTTTGTCCTTGTTATAAATGAATACTCCCTATCGTTTTCTCCACCAAATGATTTTCGCTCAACCTCGGTATCAGCACCCAAACCTGAAACATCAGTAAAACCTGCAACAGTAATCCCGTCGATTTCTACAAAAAAGCTGTGTGTCAGATAAGGATCCATCCTATTTCCCACAACCTTATTAACTTTTCTTGATACTTTATTAACAATATATGGTGTCATACTGTCCTCCTACACCTCAAAGAAACCTTTTTTGTTTTCATCACCATTTAGTACCTGGTTTATTCTGCTGACTTCCCGGCACCAAAGCTCCCTTTCACGATGTTCCAGATTCATCACCGTTTTGTAATCCCAGTGCAAATAATAGGCTAAAAAGGCTACCTCCTCATAGATGCGGTCGAGGGGGTAGCCCACTATTCCCCCAGAGTCTCTGCTTCAACATCAAACGGATGCTCACATTTAGGGCATTTTACTTTTATTACATTTGCACCATACTGGTTAATTCTGTTGTACATCTCCTGCAGGTATGCAAAATCCGCAGTATACAAATCCTCAATGACCCTGGGCGTAATCATTTTCAAGCTTCCCAGGCTGGTTACAACCCGTGAAAGAAGTATAACAGTCAAATAAGCCGGATTTTGCTGGACGCGTGAGTCTCTTAACGGCATGATCTCGTCAGCTGCGGTTGACAGTCTCATAGTACCTTGTTTATGGACTGTACCGGTTTCATCAACATAGCCCTTTGTAAGGGTAAAATTAAATTCTGTCTGTAAAACTTCCATAACGTTACCTCACTTGTATTTGTTTAAAGAATACTGCACAGCTTCTGTTCTTCTACTTTTAAGCTCACTGTCTTCCCCTAAATATAAATTAAAATTTACAGTGCAAAGTATTCTTTTAGCCATGCAGTACTCTTATTTTTTTACTAAAATCTTGTGTAATTATTTAACTCTCTTAATACCTTCGTGTGAAATCTCAAGGGATTCTACGCTTACTTCGTTTCCTTTGGCACTTAGCGGGCTTACATCATATTTGACCGGCCAGGCTTCCACAATATCCCACTGTGCTTTCTCATTTCCTTCCTCATCAATTAATATAATTGAAAGGCTCTTTCTGTTTTTTAATGCACCTTTCTCTTCAATGGCCTTTCGCCAGTTGTACAACTCCATTGAGTCTGTCAGACCTCTCTTTAGAGTAACGTTACCGAACTTTGTAAGACCTGAAAGCTTCCTTGAATGTGTTGCATCAGTTCCCTCGCGGTAATCAACCGCCTCGGTAGATGTATCGGGAATAGTGGCATCCGAGAAGGCCGCAGTTTGAATTCCGTCAATAACAACTCTAAACCTAAAATTCCTGTATGGATCGTTTCTTTGACCTGTTGGCATGATATGATTCTCCTCTCGTTAATATTATTTGGACAATGTCTTCTGGCTAACCCTGATAACTACGAATTCAGCTGGTTTTACAGGTGCTACGCCAACCTCTATAATCAATTGTCCCGCATCTCTTACTGCCGGAGGATTGTTCTCCTCGTCAACTTTTACAAAGAATGCTTCTTCCTGTACAGATCCGTATAAAGCACCATCTCTCCAAACTCTGCTTAAGAAAGCTGTAAGGTTTCTCTTTACTTTACCCCACAGGCTTGGGTCGTTAGGTTCAAACACTACCCATTGACTGCCCTTGTCAAGAGATTCTTCAATGTACATGAGCAGACGTCTAACGTTTACATACTGCCATTCTGAATCCGCTGAAAGCGTTCTTGCACCCCAGATACATATTCCTTCCGGAAGCGAACGGATAACATTTATACCTGCTGGATTCAGGATTTCCTGTTCTCCCTTTGTTACAATCCTTTCTACACCCACAACAGTATCAAGATAACCGTCGGTGGTTCCTGCCGGTGCTTTATGAACACCTCTTGACGAATCCACAAATGCATAGGTTCCGGCAACACATCCTGATGGAGGGATCAATTTTTTCTTCCCTGTCAGCGGGTCATTGATAAATACCCATGGATAATATAGCGCACCATAAGATGAATTAAAGGCGTTACCTACGTAGCTTCCTGCCCCATCCTTGAATTCTTTTACCTGTGAAGGTGTCAGGCCGTGTGGTGGGTCGGCAATGAAAAAGCAGTCTTTTCTTAGCTTACAGTAATTCAATGCCCCCAAAATAATGTCACGGCTTCCTACCATATCTGCTATATCAGGCATAGCAACTATATTGATATTGTCTACAACATCAAAAGCATGAAGCCCAGTCATATTGTCAGGTCTTCCCAGGAAATCTACACCTGTTATTCCATCGATACCACCAGTTAAGAACAGAGCATCTGTAGTTTTAGCAGGTGTTTTTTCCATATTCTCCAGCACTGTAAGGTCTACAAGAACATCTACATGCACAAAGGCCGAAACCTCGTTTATTTTCTCTTCAACATTTATTAACAGCAGGTTGTCAAACTCTTCTACAATTACACCTTTTTCATCATCCTCTACATATTCATCTTTAAATGCATTGTTCTCCATATACTTTACAGTTAGTTTGAAGCCTTCAGGCTGCTTGTTGGACGGTTCGGTAATTTCAACAGAAATTCTGTTTCCCCATGTCCCCTCCGAACGGGCGTTGATCATTAAAAGATCATTTAATCCTTCTGAATCCTCAACTATAACAGTTGATTTTGCAGCATCTTTGGACGCAGCTCTTACTACATAACAGGATGTTCCGCCTTCAGCAAAAAAGTTGTATACTGCATAGGCAAGATATCCGTTTGGTATAAAACCTCCGAATTCACTTACATACTGGCTCCAATTAGTGACCAGCACCGCTTTACCGATTACACCCTTCTCTGCAATTCCAACAAAAGCCCCTACGGCTGTACCCACCCCGGCAATGGGTTTGACTCCGCTTGACACTTCCTCTACATAAACTCCAGGTGATAAATAATTTGTTGGCATTTCAAGCCCTCCTTGAAATAATAATTTTTACCATTCTTGCTTCTTTTGGCCTCTTATATTTTTTATTTTAAAGGCCGATTTTTTCTGTATATTGACTCTATACATGGGCCCTTGCATGACAGAATCAACTTACATTCACCCCCTTCCAGCGCTTTTTCGTTTTAGGGCTCCCTATCACCAAACCCTCAAAATCTATATTTGGTGAACACCAAGATCTCTTTCCATGACTCTCGGTATTATAATTGACTTTTCTGCCGGCAGCCTCACCGGAGAAACCAGGTATGACAGGCTAAGCTTGGCTGGCTTACCCGGAAAGACCTCCCAAAGCTGCTTGATATCCTGTAATGTAAGGTTGTTATATGAAATTCTGATTTTGTCATTGCCGCATTGAGCTAGATTCCCCTTTAGGTCGGTGCCGCTTAGAACCGCATGCTCATGAAACACTTGAAATATCCTTCCTAGGATTAGCATTTCTGTTTCTCGGTCCTTTGCATAGGGAGTCATCAGGTAATAAAGGTCAAGATAGGCAGGGGGATATTTAAACTCATTAGTACCTACCACAGGCTCTTTTTCACTGTTGCGCATGCTGGGGCTTTGGGTCAGATAATATAGATACATCGAGAGTTTGACGGTAGCCGAGTCCACATCACTTGGGGAGCCCAAACTTATAAAACTGTCATCAGAAAGCTCGGGAACATTTGCCTTAAGCAGGTCTTTTAAGCTTGTACTGACATCTCTTATTACAGTACGTGTATCTACAGCCATTATTAAATCACCTCAATCAGTTTGTAGTAGGGATCAAAATCCGATTTTAAAAATGTTTTGCCAATCTTTTTATATTCTCGCCTGGCAGCAAGCATAATCTGCTTCATTCCTATTGGACATGAATCCTGCGCAGCGTAAAAAGCGGCATTTAAAGCAATATTTTTGATATTCCCACCGGCAAGCACGAATTTTTCCGCCATAAAGTCGTAATCAATATCCTGGCTTAATGGGGCAGCCGATGGAAATATTGCAAGCCATATAAGCTTCCTCTGTTCCTTCTCGGGAAATGGAAATTCTACATTGAAATTAAGTCTTCTTAAAAAGGCTTCATCAATATTCTGGTTTAGGTTCGTTGCCAAAATTACTACACCCTTATACTCCTCCATCTTTTGAAGAAGGTAGCTTATTTCCACATTAGCGTAACGGTCGTGGGCATCCTTTACCTCGGAACGCTTGCCAAACAGAGCATCTGCCTCATCAAAAAACAGTATTGAGTTTGAAGTTTCAGCCTCTGCAAAAATCCTGGAAAGGTTTTTTTCCGTTTCTCCAATGTACTTACTGACAATCTGTGAAACATCTATTTTGTAAATTTCCATGCTTAGTTCATTTGCAATAACTTCTGCTGCCATTGTCTTTCCACTGCCAGGCGGACCGGAAAAGAGAATGCTTAGGCCCTTTCCCAATGACAGCCTCTTATCAAATCCCCATTCACCATAAACTATTGAGCGGTATTTTACCTGGTTTGTAATTTCTCTAAGCTGTGACATTTGATCTTTAGGAAGCACCAGCATGTCCCAGGTGTATACTACATTGATTTTTGGAGCCATACTGGTAAGCTTGCTGTTGGATTGGGAATAACAGGCTTTATATAGTTCTGCCTTGCCAATACTGCCTTCCTCCGATCCACTCCATATGGCAAGGTTTTCACTACGGGCTATAGATGTGCGGATTTGTCCCGGTGTAAACCTGAACTTTCCTTTAAAATCATCCAAATCAATGTCATGATCAAGGTTTAAGCTTTGACAAAAGGTTTGCCAGAAAACCTTGCTCTCACTTTCACAAGGAAGCGGGAATTCAACTGCAATAAATGTGTATTCAGAGTCCAATATATTGGGGCTCCAGTAAGAAAGTCCCATCAAAAATGTAATTGGAGCATAAGATGTAATCATCTCCATAAGCATGTTTATTTTGGGGCTGTGCCTTCCGTCATCCGTCAGTAGGATTTCAAAGTTCATAATGCCTAGAGCCATATTTTCTATCATAACCTGACGCCCTAAAAGCCGTAATATCTCAAAGAAGGGCACATCGGAGACAAGCATTTTTTCAATATCAGCCATAATAACCGGAACTCCAAGCCTCCGGCAAATTGCCGTAGTATTAGTCTTCTTCCCTGCCCCATCAGGTCCATAGAAGTAAAATATATGGGGCATTTCCTTTTTGCTGGATATGTAATGATTTATAAACCGTACAGCATTCTCTCCTATATCTGTAAGAATCCTATTCTCACAGCTTTCCTCCGGAAGTATCAAGTTTGCTACCTGCCTTAGCCGAAAGTCAAGTATCTTAAAGTCTAAAAGGAAATTTACAGCCCAGTTATCCAGCTTCAAAGGACGGGCAAGCAAGGGTATACCACTATCTAATAGGCTGCCTCCATTCTCCATTAAAAACTTCATCAAAGGTGCCTGATGCTGGAAGGCTTTACGGGACTCTACCTTCTTTTCATCATTCTCTATTAAAAGGTTTAATACAAATTCAACAGTAGGATACTTTTCATTAATATCATTCTGAAAGTACGCGTAGATCTTTTCATACTTCCGGCCAAGCTCTGGCGCAAGACAGATAATGATACACCGCTCTTCAAAGGAACCCAGGCCAAATATCTTTGATATATGAGGTAGTGAAAGATTAACCCCTTCACGAGAACTGGCTTTAAGCCTTGTATCAATGTGCTTGTCCAATATGACCAATTCATCAGCCAGGAGATTCTCATCACAGCTTGAAGAACTGTCACCCAAAAGGCTGAATATCTCCCCGGCTGACAAAGCCATACCGGCAAATCTGTCTGGTATATCAAGCTGTTGACCATCCTTATGCTCTCTTAAAAGGTGCAGCCTTAACAACAGGTCCAGGCGCTTTAGCTCATCCCATAAATGTTCCCGGCTTGATCCATAGGCTTTTACATCTTCCATGCCTACTGCATCTGTTTGATTGTTAGTTGTCTTTAATCCTTTACAATCTTTGTTCATAGCTTATTTGTTTCCTTATGACCTATATTTGGTTTATTAATTTTTCTTCTTGTAATGCTTATTCATATATAAAGTAAAATCTTAGATTCTTTTTACAACTAAAATTTCAAGTTTTTTAATCTTGTGGCATTACAATTGCTTTTAAACGGAGCTATCAACAGCCCTCAACAAATCAATTATGTTTTTCAATCTAAAATCAGCCTGCCAAAGAGCTTGATACAGCATTCCATAATCCGTGTCCTTTAACAGTTTTTCATCGGGACAGGAATTAAAGGTTTTTTTGTTTGATACTCTTATTTTTTCAAGCAGATCTATTATTTTTTTTATTTCCTCCATATAATGGGCCTCCTTGTCATATATTGATTAGTCCAATATATTGCTGCACTAAAGTGCACTTATAAATAATGTAAAATTCAATGTGAGTTTTACAACCAAAGTTCTATATTTTTTCAACTTTTTTTATCTGGTAAACTCTTATAATTTTTGAATTACAATGTTGATAAGCTCTGTTTTCAATGCTTGAATTACTTCTTCTCTAGGCTGTAGAATAAAACGTGACAAATACTCAATATCGTCTTTAAAAAAATTCAGTATTTCCTCCATTGATTTTTTATCCCCGTCTTTAGCTTTTTTCACTACATGAGTGAATGTCCAAGACTCCTTCTTATTGATTCCAATCCTTTCTTTTTCCATTTGTTCACCGCCTGTTGAGTAATTTGTAATTCTTTAGCAACCTCTTTTTCCGTCACTTCTTCAATTATTACTCTTTTGATAATATATCTGCACTTTTCACAGGGTATGGTATCTAGAAGTTCTTTTACGTATATTTTTGATAAGATATCCATTTCAAAACTACGGTTATAGGCATCACAGTCAACGAGGCTGCTGCTTTCTCTGGTACGCTGCATTCTTACACTATACTGGATTCTCCACGCAGCTCTTTTTAACATCATCCTGCAATTTGTTATCGTTGTACCATTATTTATAGACATAAACGCCCCCTTTCTCTGTAATTTAGATCTATTACTTGAATTAATTGTAATATGGAAGTTGGATTA
>JBMOLK010000092.1:0-1978 GCA_049325575.1 Bacillota bacterium
CTTAAACCACTATCCCCAGATATAGACGATCGCCATAAATCGTATCCATGATTAAATCCCTTAGCTGTGTATTCATAAACTAAAAACCAAGCCGATGCCATAGCAGGCCCTAATCCTACTAAATGCTCCGGCCCACGATCCATCTTCGCCCACTCTGAAATGTGTACCGCATGATACGTCTGCGATACACCTATGTATCTTGAGCCAGCAGTCTGAACTATAATCTGACTCTGCAACCCGGGTTTATCATAACTTTTACCACTGCGAGGATTCTCTAATAATATCTGCTTAATGGTGCTATGACGTGTCATTGGCTTCAAATCTGGCGGTAAACGATCATACATTAAACGTATCTTCTTGAATAACTCTACAGTAGAACCATCTTCATGCGATAACTGCAAACCACGAAAATATGGTCGTGTAACTGAACAATGTTGCAAAAAACCACATAACATCGTGCTAATTCCCTGCTGACGTGCCTTTAATATAACTAAATGTATCTTTCCACAACGTTTATATTCTTCCTGCATAATCCCCAATAACTTTTGCTGTACAGAATTCAAATTCAATAAAACCATATCCCCCTTTGCTGTTACTATCCATAGTAATTTCTTAGAATAAGATGAAAAATCAAATAAATCTAAATCCCCAACTAATGACTCACCACTAATTTGTTTGGTTTCAGTACCACCCCGTAACTTTAAAATGAAATCATCGTATGTCCTTGCGCCTTTTATCCCATAACGCTTCGCAAGTATCTTTATATTTGGGCCATCTGCCTCAGTTTTAAAAGTGCCAAACGGACGACCACGTTTGCGCTTGACAATAGGTACTTCCTTTGGCTTATACAACCTGTCAATATTGACGTCAGATGAAGTAAAATCAGAAGAAAAACCCGATTCAACGCTATGATCCAATGCTTCCATATCGTACCATTATAAACTGAAACTATTAAAAAAGTTCTATGATTTTTATTTGAACTATAATCCTGAGCATAGGGAATCTACTTTTCTTCTTTTCTTCTTTTATGATAAATGTATTGGCGCATCAGGCGCGCCCATAGGTGGTACCGCCTTTATGTAGAAGACAATTAATGGTAACAAGTAGTGTATGAGTCATTGAAGGGAAAAACCTTGAGGGAAATAGGGGGTTCAAAACGTTCCCCAAAAGTATCCAAAAGCGTTTCAAAAGTATGCTAAGGGTTAGATTTGGGATTGCTTTGGAGTAGCTTTGGGCTGCCTTTTGGATATTGATTGCTTGCATTGTTCTCTTGCTCATTGATAGTCGGGTCAGTTAAGCTGGTTCGGCGGATACTCAAGGATGTCTTGGATAAGTTGCCGAATTACACTAACAGGTGGCTGCATAACTCCTTTTGAATTGTGCAGTATCACCTGAATACGATCCAAGACCTCAATTACCACTGGGGCGCACCAACAATCACTACCAGTTGTGGAATGCAGATCATCCAGCGCTAAATCAATGCCGACACAATAATTGAACTCCATTAACTGTTCCAGGTATAAACTGATCATTCCGGTTACCATCCGGTTTCTTCCGGTTCCTTGTTCATCAATTCCATTGCCTTGCGATATATGTATTCTACCAGCCCTAGGTGCGCCTTGTAACCACCAAAGGAACCACACCAGTGTTGATCGCTAAATTTTATCTCGATACATCCAGAAGAAGAGTCTTTCTTCCGGTTTGCCTTGTTTTACACTTACCGTCCTTCTCTTCTGACCAAGCAATAATCTCATAAACCTTAACATTCCCAAAACTATCCATATATCGCGCTGGAGTTTCCCAAAGCAAGATAAATCCCAATTCGTCTTAAACATCCTCAATGCACTTTAGCATGATCTTCTTTTTCCCTTGAAATTCTCGAAATTCATATTCGACTTTATTGAATTATTTTTGTTACCTAGATACTTATTCCTATTTTTATAATATATTTTACTCTATAATAACATAGAGATTTTAC
>JBMOLK010000093.1:0-16319 GCA_049325575.1 Bacillota bacterium
GATTTAAAACAATGGCTAAAAACATTCAACCGAAGATGATTATGTAAAGAAATTTTGTTGGGACTTTCGTCATTCTAAGGATTTCGCTGAAAATCTTTACATAACGGAAGTCTTAACATAACCGGTTGCCTCTGGGGAATATGGTTTTGCGAAAAGCAGCCTGATGCCCAGTTTTGAGCATGCTCTTGCCATCCACTTTGTACGATACTGCTTGCCATTGTCAAAGAACACTGCCTCAGGTACTCCATATTTTTGTACTGCCTGTCTGAAGCAATCTTCTACTATCAGTTTATCAAGTGTAGGGTAGAATTGGGCATGCAGCATAAATCGTGTTGCGTCATCAAAGAATGTAACCAGATACACCTGCTTCTTTGCCCCGTTTTCTCCAATAGGTAAAAATGGCCCGAATTTGATATCTGAATGCCAGAGCTTGTTACGATGCCTCTTTTGAAACCGTCTTGCTGCAATCCCTGTTTCGGCATACATCCTCATATGCCTTGTGCTGTAACCTCTTTCCAAAAGTTTCTCCTGTAATGTGCTGCGTTTGAGAAAGCCAGGTTTCACAAGCCCTTCCCATTCAAGAATTTTAATGATCTGTGCGACACTTCTTGTGGGAACTTCTCTACGCAACAATATTGCCTGGTCCAGAATCATAGGAGGAATTGCTTCCTCAAGTCTTTTTGTATACTTCCCCTTAGGTCTGAGGCCTGCAAAGCCTTCATTTCTGTATGCCTCCAGATATCTCCGAACAGTGCGGTCTGAAATGCCTGTTTGCCGGCATATCTCCTGTCTGATCTGTGCTTCCTTTGCTTTGTCCAGCCCATCTGCCAATAATGGCGCCAGCAGTTGCATCCTGTTTGTTGCAATTTCCTCAGCTTTTTTAATGTCCTTCATGGCATATCCTCCAATTTTTATTGATTTACCATGAGTCTATACCTTTGCCGTCAGGACATTAAGGCTGAACGGGTCTGTATCCATAAATTCGTATTTACAATGGGTTTGACAATTCGTGCCAGCCACCTGTCGGCATCTCCAACAAAGCTTTGTAGTTTTAGCAGCGGCGTTGAGTTCTTTTGACCTGATGGTCTGATGGAGTTCAAATTATATTGATTGACGATTGCCTGAAGGCAGCCTATTATGTAGCCTATCAAACTGGAAAACCATACCTTCCAACGATAAATGGTTGATTCATCTGCAGATACAGTTAGTTTGCTATCATTATTCAGTACAGTTTCAATGCTTTTACTATCATAACGTTTGTAGGGAATCAGTATATCCGGCAGTTCATGATGAACTCTGTTGCAGTTACCGCATTGTAGCCGCCTGATTATTAATGTATGTTTTTCTCCAGTCTCAGTAATGAATTTTCTAGGGCGGCTTCCTACTACCTTAAGCCGTTCAAAGCAGCATGGACATGGAACATGCTCTTCAGCCCTTACAAAAAAATTCCTTCTGTAGTCTTTTCAACTAAACGATATTTTGATAAAATGACCATGCTGTTAGATGAGACGCTCTTTTACCAAAATTGCTGTTGGCGCAGCAACCTGATAAAGGGGGGCGTCTTTCTTTCTATATTCTCATGGACATTATATCCAGCAACTTTGTGACAGGCAAGTCCGTCAGCTTTTAGACTTTATATTGTAGCGGCAACAGCTCATTGTTATAAGCTTCACAGAGAAATATATCATCTGAAGAGCTATAAATATACAACATATCAATAGAATCCGGATTATACCTTGCATATACCTGTCTACCCTGATATTCAATAAGCTCAGGTGACCAGTAGTATTTGTCAAAGAGTCTTATTCCGTTTCTTTGCACTTTTATCGCCCGGGTTGTTCTCATCATAAACAGCCTCAGTACTTCCTTTGGCGCCACTCTTTTTTCAGCAAGGTTCTCATGGTAAACCTCATAGGGCGATTTATCGTCCATACCATTACCCTCATGAGGAGCCATATTATAGTTTTTATCTATATACATGTCATGGATTTCTTTCCATTCTTCAAGGGTGGGATACTGATCACGGTTAAGATTTTTAAGCCTCCTTGGCCTATTATTTGGATTATTGCCGCAATAGGACTGCCAGAGCTTTCCGAACTGCTCCTCAAAGGTCCTGAAGAACCGTTCTATGGGCTTCGCTTTGGCATTATACGGCAAAGCATAATGTGTAATGATATCAAGTTGCTTTGCCAATGAGTTAACTCTATTCTTTTCTTCAGTATTAAAGATATCCAGAGCCTTATAATCTTTTCCATTATCCAGTACGATTTCAGAAGGAATACCAAAACCGTCAACTCCCTTTGCAAAACATGCAAGGACAACATCCGCATTGGGTTCTTTACATCGCACATAGCTTGCCACCATTAATCTGGAGCGCATATCTTCAAAGTATGTACCCCATGGTCTCACCAGCCTATTTCCCGGGCCGATTACTAACTGGTCAAAGATATGATGATCAGTCACCCATATCTGATTCGATTTAAATGAAGTGTAATCTCTTGATATATATGGCATGCAGAGGTCTTCAAAAGCTTTTGCTCCATCCCGCCATCGTACCAATACCGGTTTCGGAATATTTTTTGCCATTCTCTCAAAAGCACTAACAGATGGGAGGTTTATCCCTTTTTCTATTGCAGTGACATGTACCCTGTCATAACAGCTTTTCACAGAAGGTTTGTTTTCATCCAGATAATAATATTTAAACAGTCTCCATACTTCTTCCGGAATAGAGCTAATCCCTTTGTTCCATGCGCCTCTTTTATCAATGAGTCCCTCTACACCCACCTTTTCAAGTTTGGAAATCCATCTGTATAAGGATCGGATAGAAGTCATCTGTTCAGGATGTATAGTGTTCCATGCATCTACAAATTGTTTTAAAGGATTTTTACTTTCATATTTGCTACTGACGTTTTTCTCTAAAAATTCCTTGTACTCATTGATAATCATGAGTTTGCTGGCTGATTCCGTTCTCTTTTTAACAGAAAAGCTATCCAGCGGCAAGCTTAGCTGCGTATAGATATTTTCTTTATCACTTTGCCATTTTATTTGCGCTTCTTCCGGCAGGGCTTCCAAAGCAACTTGTAGAATTCTGCCCGAACCGCCTCTCCCTTTAATGTATCTGACTTTATCTCCGTATTTACCTTCTCTTGCAGCCTTATTAACAGCCTGCAGTGTAATACACATCAGTTTTGCTGCTTCTTTACTATCAATCCATGTCATACGCTTCTACTACCTCCTGTTCTAGATGGTTTTTTGATTTGAGTGACTTTAAGACAAAAAAATAACACCGGAATTTCTGGTGTTATAACATAGAAAAAAGCTTCGATACAATTTCTACCGAAGCTTTCATTGGAGCCCTTAACGCGAATCGAACGCGTGACCTTCTCCTTACCATGGAGATGCTCTGCCATCTGAGCTATAAGGGCGTATTCAGTTTTTTATAGTCACATTGTTGCCGTTTTATCTATTAGTCCCTTTAACTGTAGCCGGTGACCTCATCCTTACCATGGATGCGCTCTGCCGACTGAGCTATGAGGGCATTACATTATGTCCGCTGGAGCGGGTGATGGGAATCGAACCCACGCAGTCAGCTTGGGAAGCTGATATTCTACCATTGAATTACACCCGCCTACAGTATTTATTTCACAAAGCAAAAAAGATTATACCACTTATAGATTAAATAGTCCAGTCTAAAAACGCCGATATAATCAATTTATGATTTAGATTCTTCAAGATATTTTTCTAATTTACGTTTTACTCTCTGTAGCGCGTTGTCTATTGACTTTACATGCCTGTCCAAATCCTGGGCAATTTCCTGATAGGATTTACCCTGCAGATATAATGACAGAACCTCACACTCCAGTCCGCTTAGGATCTCTCCCATCTTTGCCTCAATGCCTGAAAACTCTTCCCTGTTTATAACCATTTCCTCCGGGTCGTTTACACTTTCCTCACTTATGATATCCATGAGGGTACGGTCCGACTCTTCGTCGAATATGGGCTTGTTAAGCGACACATAGGAATTAAGGGGAATATGCTTCTGCCTTGTAGCGGTCTTTATGGCAGTTATGATCTGCCTTGTAATACAAAGCTCCGCAAAAGCACGGAATGAAGAGAGCTTGTCCTCTCTAAAATCCCTGATAGCTTTATAAAGGCCTATCATTCCCTCCTGGATGATGTCTTCCCTGTCCGCCCCAATAAGAAAATAGGTTCTCGCTTTTGCACGGACGAAACCCCTATACTTATTGATTAAATACTCGAGGGCCTTATAATTACCTGCTCTACTGTCTTCAATTATTTCTTCATCATGCATAGTGCTAAAGGTCTTTACTGCTTCAACTTGTGCATTTGACTTCAAAATAACGCCCCCTTTTGTTTAGTGTAAACTATAAAGTTTTAAGGCTAGATATTTGGAATAGATCAATAAAATAAGTGAAAAACAGCGTTAAACACCCGAAAGCAAGACACACCCACGAAAATTATATAAAATATTATTGAATATGTCAAGTATAATTTTCACTGTTATTTATCGACCTCTTCTTATTTTCTCAAGTTTTTGAAGTAATTCGGAGTCTATGTTTGACATTATTGTATTTGTTCTGTTTATGTTATCCGGAATTTCCTCCTTCATACTTTTCCTTGCCGCTTCAATATCCTGCTTTAGTTCACGGGGTGCCATACGGATGCCTCCACTGCTTAATACTATTCTTTGCTCAAGGTAATCGGATGTTACCACCCTTATAACATTATCCCTGGCAAACTCATAAACAAATCTCTCTATATAAATATCGGCAGTTTGGTTTTCTTTTGTATAAATAATTTTCAAATTATCGAAATTTTCTTTCTTTTTTTGTCCTCCCTTTACCAAATGGGCATCAAACACAACAATTATTTCTACTTTTTTATATCCCTGATAGTTTGACAATATGTTAAGAAGCTTGTCTCTGCAGTCCTCCAGGGTTTCCTTTTCAAGATCGAAAATATCATTCCAGGCATTTATCACATTATATCCATCAATAACCAAATACTCCATAGCTATTTAAAGGTACCAAGGTTAAACCCTACTTCTACCTGCTCCTTTGCCTCAAAATTTCATACATGACAATTGCCCCCGCAACAGCTGCATTCAGAGATGATATTTGGCCTTTCATGGGTATGTTCACCACAAAATCACATTTTTCCGCTACCAGCTTTCCCATACCCTCTCCCTCGCTGCCTATTACAAGTGCTGTAGGGCCCTTTAAGTCGGTTTCATAAAATGATTTATTGCCTGAAAGGTCCGTCCCTACAACCCATAGATTTTTCTTTTTTAAATACTCTATGGTTTGTGAAATATTTGTGACACGGGCCACGGGAACATACTCTATGGCACCTGCCGATGCTTTTGAGACGGCAGCGTTGAGGCCTACCGATCTTCTTTTGGGTATAACCACACCATGGGCACCGACAGCATCTGCAGTTCTTAGTATGGACCCTAAGTTATGGGCATCTGTAATTCCATCCAATATTACAATAAAAGGTTGCTCTCCCTTTGACTCTGCAGCAGCCAGTATATCATCCACCTCAACATAGTCCTTAATGGCTACATAAGCGATAACCCCCTGGTGGGCATGGGTGGTAGAAACCCTGTCCAGATTTACCCTGTCGGTTTCCTGTATCACTATCCCCTTTTCCCTTGCCAGAGCAATTATGTGCTTTATGGAACCTTCTTTTTCACCCTTTTGGACCAACAGTTTATTTATGGTTCTGTTTGCCTTTATTGCCTCAAGCACGGAGTTTCTGCCCTCAAGCTTATCAAGATCCTCGCCCCGCTCTTCTTTTTCCCTAAATTTCTCACCCGGGTCTTTGTCTGTTTTTACTCTTGCTTTATCAAAATGCCTTTTATTTACGTTAGCCATATTATTCCTATCACCTTCCTTAAACCTATCTACAAACTATGAAAACAGAGTTCTCTATAAACATATTATTAATTAAATGACAATAAAAATTCAGAAGGTCTCTAACCTCCTGAAATAGCCATCTTAAGTATATTCATCAAACGATCATAATCTTTTTTTAGATACAAAAATCCTATAAGCGACTCAAAGCCTGTGGCATATTTATACTCGGTTACATCGGCATTTTTGGGAATGGTACCGGACTTGGCATTTCTTCCCCGGCGAACAACATCAAGCTCATCAGGTGTCAGGAAAGCCATTATTCTATGGATAATATCCGACTGCGCTTTTGCCTTCACAAAGGCAATTGAGCGCTTATGAAGTATATGTACGGGAACATTGCCCTCACTCACCAGAAGTGTACGTATAAAAACCTCATACACAGCATCACCAATGTACGCAAGCACCAGCGGCGATAAACTGTTTATGGTATTATCATTAAATTTAAGTTCACCTAAAAACTTGTCAAACAACTCTCCAAACATTCAACTTACCTTAATTTATATATTTTCTTAATCATCTGTATTATATACTACACCAAACTTTTAGTAAATATAATTACTGTTCTTTCTTCCTTTTTTCATAATAATCAAAAAGATAGGTAATAACTATACTGATAAAATTTGTGAAAGGCAGGAAAATCATGCTGTCTTTGTTTAGAAAATTATTTCCAAAGATAACAGCTAAATCCGTAAAAGCGTGTAAGGATAAAGATAAAACCATTGTAATATCAAAGAACCTGGATGAAAATATCAACTGTATAAAAAATTATTTGAGCAACAGCATGGATATAAGAGATAGAAGGTTTAAGGCAGGTGGCAGTGATACCGATATAGCTGTAGTATTTATAGATAACCTGGTTAATGAAATGATGGTTCAAGACCATATAATTAAGCCTGTAATGACAAATTCCCTGTCATCTCACAATGAAGGCTCTGAAGTAAGCTTACAGACCATAAAGGACTTTTTAGTATTTGGGGATATAGTTAAAGAGGTAAGTACCATTGATGAAATCTCATTAGGAATATTATCCGGTGAAACCTTCTTATATGTTGAGGGCAGTGATAAGGGACTTCTTATTAATACAGTGGACCTTCCAGCACGAAGTATTGATGAGCCGGTTGTTGAGCCTTCAGTTAAGGGGCCTAAGGAAGGGTTTATTGAAAATCTTAGGGATAATATTGCTCTTATAAGAAAGAGGCTTAAAGATCCAAACCTTTGCTTTGAGCCATATAAAATAGGAAAGCACACCCGTAATAATGCTGTCATAGTTTATATAAAGGGTATCGCCAGCCAGGAACTAGTTGAAGAAGTCAGGAGAAGAGTGACATCGTCAGATACTTATGATTTGGTAGATGCAGAACAGCTTGCACGCCTGATCTCTGACAGGCCGTCTTCCTTATTTCTACTTGTTCAGTGGACAGAAAGGCCTGATAAGGCAGTATCTGCTATATTGGCAGGAAGAGTAGGCATCATAGTTGACAACTCCCATGGTACACTGCTGGTTCCGGTTACTTTTCCAAGTTTGCTGCAGAGCGTTGATGATTACTATGAGAAGTGGCTGGTGGGGTCTGTCATAAGACTTATGAGGTACACTGCATTATTTGTATCAACTCTTCTTCCCGCTACCTATATTGCTGTTACTTCCTTTCACCCGGGAATGCTTCCAACTTCTCTTACCCTCTCCATAGCAGGATCAAGAGCCGGAGTACCTTTTCCCGCTTTTTTTGAAGCCCTCCTCATGGTTTTTACTCTTGAGCTGCTGCAGGAGGCGGGAATAAGGCTGCCCAGGGTAGTAGGACAAACGGTTGCCATTGTTGGAGGTCTTGTAATCGGACAATCTGCCGTACAGGCAGGTATTACCAGCCCCATAATGGTTATCATTATATCGGTAACAGCAATTTCATCCTTTGCAATACCTAGCTACAGCCTAAGCCTTGTCACCAGGGTGTTAAGAATAATTTTTATGCTGTTGGCAGCAAGTTTAGGGGCATACGGGATCGCTATGGGTGTTTTGTATTTGCTGGGTTATATGTGCTCTCTCAAAAGCTTTGGTATTGGTTATATGGAGCCTATCACACCTTACAGGTTTAAAGACTGGAAGGACACCTTCATTCGTGTTCCCCAGTACCTCCTTAAAAATCGTCCCCAATACCGCTCATCCGGGAACACTCTAAATAAGAGTGGCAAAGGAGGTATAAAAGGTGGAAAATAGCAAGTTACATCCTGTACAGGTTTTAACCATAACTGCTTCTACTACACTGGGTGTAAGCATACTAACCGTCCAGCAGAATCTTACTTCCATTGCAAAGCAGGATGCATGGATTTCCATGATATTAGGGGGAATTATCGGACTCTTTGCCGGGCTTTTAATATATTATCTTTCAAAAAAGCATAGTAAGCTGGACCTTCCTGAGATGACCCTGTCCTTGGCTGGAAGCATTATAGGAAGAATTCTTCTCCTGCCACTGGCCATATATGTTCCCCTTGATGCCGGGATTACTATAAGAGTCTTTGCCCAGGCTTTAAAATTATTCCTTTTGGACAGGACCCCGGTAAGTGTAATAGCCTTATTAATGATAATAGTACTTATATCTGTTGTTGTAAAAGGAATTGGCACAATTGGAGGTGTAGTGGACATACTTCTTCCCTTTTTCATAACAACCCTGACGCTTCTCATTGTATTGTCAGTAACACAGTTTCAAACAACAAACATAGGGCCGGTACTCTTTGAAAACACATTTAACGTCGTTAAAGGAAGCCTTCCTGCATATGGAACCCTCATAGGCTATGGTTCTATTGCTTACATAATGAAATATATCAGTGAACCAAAAAATGTATTGAAATGGTTCTTAACAGGCTTTGTGATTTCAATAATTCTATACATCCTGCTTACTCTTGTGGCTGTATTGGTTTTTGGACCCGAAGAAACACAAAATCTAATGTTTCCAACATTATTTCTTTCAAAATCAATCGAAGTGGCAGGCACATTCTTTGAAAGACTTGAGGCTTTCATGGTAATTATATGGATACCCGCAGTCTTTACTTCTGTTGCAGTTTTCACATTTGCATCTGTAAGAAACTTCAGCGTTCTTTTTCATGTAAAACCCAAATATCAGAAGTACATTGCCTACGCACATATACCTCTTCTCTACATCATTGCCCAGTATAGTAAAAGCGAGTTGCAGGCGCTTAAGTACATGCACATAGTTGACTACCTCGGAGTATCTCTGGGGCTTGTTTTTGTACCGCTGCTGGTTATACTTACACTAATAAGGAACAGGAGGAAGAAAAATGCATAAAACTTTTTTAGCTTTCATATGTATTTCGTTTATTTTCCTCACAGGCTGTTGGGACGCTGTAGACATTGAGGAACGAGCATACATAATTGGTGTTGCCATTGATGAATATCCATCAGTTCCAAAAGGGCAGGAGGAAGAAACCAAAGAAGTTGAAACAGAACAGGAAAAAGTTCTTGAAACCGATACGGAAGTAGATACCGGAAGACCTATGTATGCCATGACAATTCAGATGCCTATTATAAAAATGGGTACACATCCTAATATCCAGGGCGGCGGTGGAGGCGGTGCAGAGCCCGATGTTCCAAGGACATGGGAGCTGACACAGACCGGTAACTCCTTTATAGAAATAAACCGCACCATCGCAACAAGGACCAATTTTAAGCCATATTATGAGCATCTTCAGGTTATAATTATTTCAGATAAAGTGGCCAGAAAGGGTCTTAAAAATATTCTTGATTTCTTTATTCGCGACCCGGAGATGAGAAGCAGGACAAAAGTATTCATAACAGATGGTGATGCCAAAAAAGTGCTTGATGTGATACCAAGGATTGAAGACTATGCTTCCATCTATCTTGCCAAGACTGTCAGCAATGCAAGAATAAATTCCCAGATGATCCATTGGACAGACCTGGGCAAGGCGGTACAAAATATATATACGGGAGTAGATTTTCCTCTCCCACATGTAAAAGTGTCCGGCGATGAGGTTATGAATAAGGGTGCTGCCATATTTAAAGGGGACAAGATGGTAGGATGGATAGACGGCTCGGATATTGAGACTGGAAAGCTGATACGTAATATATACATTGGTGGAATTACTACAGCAAGGATGCCAGGCACGAAGAATTCCATAATGGCTCTTGAGGTTGTTAAATCAAAAACCAAGGTTACTCCTGTGATACAGGGGAATGAAGTGAGCTTCAAAATAGATATTGATATTAAAGGAAATTATGTTGAAAGTGTAAACAGTACATTCCTCAGGGAAATTGATCAGGATTTCATACAACAAGCCAGTAAGGCCTTTGAAGATTCCATAAAGAACCGGTGCCTTGGTACAGTTGAAAAGCTTCAAAATAAATTTGGTGCAGATATATTTCATTTTAGCAATGTTTTGAAGACTCAAAAACCGGAATACTGGAAAAAGGTCAAGGACAGGTGGCATGATATTTTCCCCTATGTCAAGGTTGATATAAAGGTCAATGTAGATATAAAGCAGGTGGGTAATATAAGATAGAATAGCTTAATTCCAATAGATATTGTATAAAAGGGACTGCCTCTTATGCAGCCCCTTAAATCATTTTGTTACAGGACCTTTTAGTCAGGAAATTAACCCTGGTCTATCCTCTTCCATTTTACCCCCTGTGGAGTATCCTCAAGAACTATTCCCATCTCCTTAAGCTTATCCCTTATTTCATCGGCTAGCTTCCAGTTCTTTTCCTTCCTGGCCTGCTGCCTTTTATCTATTAGCTCCTGTATTTCGGTATCGACATTTTTCTCTCTCTGCTTTTGGGCTATCCCCAAAACCTTGCCCAGTTCTTTGATTAAGGAATATGAAAACTCAATTATTGCCCTGGATGAGTCCGAGCTGGCAGTTATATTTGAATTTACCTCTTTTACCATATCAAATATGGCTGCTATTGCATCTGCTGTGTTAAGGTCATCATCCATGGCCTCTACAAACTTGCTTTTAAGCTCTATAAGCCTTGTTTGAAGCTCTCCTTCATTGTCCTTAATCTCCTGACTTTGTGCATGCTCTTTTAGATGCTCCAGGTTATCCAGGCAGTTGTATATCCTTTCAAGACCGTTCTTTGCCTGCTCTAGAAGCTCCGCACTAAAGTTTATGGGACTTCTGTAATGAGCAGAAAGCATAAAGAACCTTATTACCTCATAGTCAAACTTTTGGGCGATATCCCTTACAGTGAAGAAATTCCCCTTAGACTTGGCCATTTTTTCGCCGTCAACATTTATAAAACCGTTGTGAATCCAGTACCTGGCGAAAGGCTTGCAGTTTGCAGCCTCACTCTGGGCAATCTCGTTTTCGTGATGCGGAAATACCAGATCCTGCCCCCCGCTGTGTATGTCTATGGTTTCCCCTAGGAATCTGTTGGCCATTGCAGAGCACTCAATATGCCATCCGGGCCTTCCTTTGCCCCAGGGACTATCCCATGCAGGCTCACCCGGCTTTTGGGCTTTCCACAGGGCAAAGTCCATAGGATCCTTTTTTCTTTCATCCACATCTATCCTTGATCCCAGCTCCAGATCCTCCAAAGACTGGTGTGACAATTTTCCATACTCTTTAAAGCTTCTGGTGTTAAAGTATACATCTCCATTTACATTATAGGCAAAACCGTCATCCTCAAGCTTTTTAATAAGATCAATAATTGCGTCTATGTTCTCCGTAGCTTTTGGATGAACTGTAGCTTCCCCAATGCCAAGACCCTTTGCATCTACAAAGTACTCACTGATAAACCTTTCTGCTAGTTCCTTTACTGTTATGCCCTCTTCATTTGCCTTCTTGATCATCTTGTCATCTATGTCGGTGAAGTTCTGTACAAATTTCACATTATAGCCTTTGTACTCAAGGTATCTTCTTAAGGTATCGAATATTATAAAAGGCCTTGCATTCCCAATATGAAAATAGTTATATACCGTAGGGCCGCAGGAGTACATCTTCACTTCTTTTTCATCAAGAGGTTTAAACTCTTCCTTTTTTCTTGATAAAGTATTATAAATTCTCATCCTTATCTCCTTTCTTTACCTGAACACTGCATTCTCTCCCAAATATCTCATGAGGCATAAGCTTCATTCTTTCATCAACCGTTAAACACTGTTTTTCCTGAAGCTGATTCTCCAGGTTCTCCAATCTGTAAAGCAGCTTGCAAAGCTCCTGAGCCACGGGGTCGCCGATATGTACCTGATCCAATTCAATGGAAGGCACCACCCTTTGATTCCCTCTTTTTACAACCCTGGCCGGTACACCAATTACTGTGGTGTTGGGCTCCACTTCATTCAGTACTACTGCATTGGCACCGATTCTTGAATTGTCCCCCACCTTAAAGGGACCAAGTATCTTAGCTCCCGTACTTATTAAGACATTGTTTCCGATGGTGGGATGTCTTTTGCCTTTATCCTTACCTGTTCCGCCCAAGGTAGCATTGTGGTATATGGTACAATTGTCCCCCACTTCAGCTGTCTCTCCTATAACAACACCCATGCCGTGATCAATGAACAGACCTTTGCCAATCCTGGCCCCAGGGTGTATCTCAATGCCGGTTAAAAACCTGCTGATTTGTGAGATCAGCCTTGCTATAAAAAACATCTCATTTTTGTAAAACCAATGTGCAAAGCGGTGAAGACAGACTGCATGAAATCCGGGATAAAGAAGAGCTACTTCTATAGCACTTTTTGCAGCCGGGTCCCTCTTTGCGATTAATCTTGCATCCTCAATAAACTGTTCAAACATAACCAAAACCTCACATTAAACAAATTATTTCAGCAATCCTATTTCAAAGGCCAAACCTTTTCATAATATAGTTACCTGTACTCACGGCACATATTAGAGTATATGAATTCTTTCAAAATGTGATACGCCCATGACAATCTTTTGCGAATCAAAAAACCCCGCCCTAAAAATATAGAGGCGAGGTTAAACGCGGTTCCACTCTAGTTGGAATAATCCATCTCTTCTGCATAACGGAGCGTCTCCGTGAAAGCCTACACATTCTACGGTACTTGCAAAGTTTCAGCCTTCAAATTTATGAGTGCACTTCCCTCGTCCATTGCCCCGAAACTGCTTTCAGCCGCTGACAGTTCCTCTCTTAGGGGGATAGTCAAGATACTCTACTCAATCATCATCTTTACCTATATTAGATTATATTTTACCAAATAGACTATCTAAAGTAAATACTACTGTAAATATTTATTTTTAACCCATTCGATCCTTTTTAGGATTCTGTCTCTTCCCAGGATAGGAATTATTTCAAATATTTCAGGTCCATGCATCTGCCCTGTCAGCATGACACGGATGGGCATAAACAGATTTTTACCCTTTATCCCTGTTTCCTTCTGGATAATCTTGAATATACCTTTACCAAACTCATCATCTATCGCCTGGGCTTCATTCACCTTCTTAACAAATACCTCCATGAGCTGGGGAACCTGCTCGCCTTTTAAAACCTCTAGAGTCTCGTCATTTTCAGGAGCCACTTCATCGTTAAAGAATATCCCTACCTTCTCAACAATCTGTGAGACATACGGAAGGCCTTCCTTTACCGAATTCACAATTTTCCTGACCCATTCATACCCTTCCTGGTCCAGATTCTCACCAATAAGCCCTGCACTCCTAAGGTAGGGAATCGCAAGATCGGTTATTCTCTCAACAGGAGCGGATTTTATGTACTGTGAATTCATCCAGTTAAGCTTGTCATTGTCAAACACCGCAGGATTTTTTGATACACGGTCCAATGAGAACTGGGATATCAATTCATCTATTGTAAAAAACTCTTCCTCAGCTTCAGGGGACCATCCCAAAAGTGCAAGAAAGTTTACGATAGCTTCCGGAAGATATCCCATATCCCTGTACTGCTCAACCCATGTGGACCCGTGCCTTTTACTCATTTTGGTCCTGTCATGCCCCAATATCAGGGATACGTGGGCAAACTCCGGCTTATTAAGCCCTAAAGCGTCATAGATGAGTATCTGCCTTGGAGTATTTGAAAGATGTTCTTCAGCCCTGATGACATGAGTTATCTCCATAAGATGGTCATCAATAGTAACGGCAAAATTATAGACAGGTATTCCATCCGACTTTACAATAATAAAGTCCCCTACCCCGTTGCTTTCAAACTCTACAAGACCTCTAACCTTGTCATCTATTTTAATAATCTGATTTTCAGGTACTCTAAACCTTATGGTGGGCTTTCTTCCTTCCTCCTCATATGCTGCTCTTTGCTCTAAAGTAAGATCTCTACACCTTCCGGAGTATCCAATCATCTCACCTTTTGCTTCAAGGGCTTTTCTTTCCTCTTCCAGCTCTTCCTGTGTGCAATAGCAGTGATATGCCTTTCCTTCCTTAAGAAGTCTGTCTATATAAGTTTTATATATATCCTTTCTTTCCGTAGACCTGTATGGCCCGTTTTTTCCTCCTACATCTATTCCCTCATCCCAATGTATGCCCAGCCACTTCAAATCGTTTATTATGACCTGCTCCGACTCGTAAGACGACCTGGCCAGGTCTGTATCCTCTATTCTTACTAAAAAAATGCCTCCGTTTTTCCTGGCAAACAAGTAATTAAAAAGAGCAGTTCTTGCTCCACCAATATGTAAATGTCCTGTTGGACTGGGCGCAAACCTTACTTTTACCTGCATTTAAGTTCCCCTTTCATCACTTTAAATATAAGGATATCCAGAATTTCAGCTGCAAAACGCAAACAATTGAAATCTGGAATTTTTTTCACACTAAACATTTAAATTAAGTAACATTATATATAAATATGATTGTTTATACAATCCGGTATTCAACTTTTATTTATAAATTTCTTCAGCCTTTTTCATTAACTTGAATTTCAATCGATAGTTTATACCATTTGAATAATTATTATTATAATTATCAATAATATTAATGATAAAAGCTTAAAATGTTTTTGCTTAAAACAATTAAAGTTCTAGACAGTGATTATATAAATAATGGCAAGGAAAGGATGTGATTTTATGGCTAACTATAATGACGCAAGAGCAGAAACCTTTAACATTACGCATTTTCTAATCAGACTGGTTGTAGGTGCAGTTGTACTTGCAATTACTGCAGCTTTAACTCCAGGTTTCGCAATAACAGGGATCTGGCCGCTTATATTTGGTGCAGTTATTCTATCAGCACTTGACTACCTGGCGTTAAGAGTGCTTGGAGTAAATGCAACTCCTTTTGGCAGAGGAATAACAGGGTTTATACTGGCAGCCGTAATTATATATATTACCCAATTCTTTGTGGGAGGCTATAATGTAAATATAGTTGGTGCAATAATTGGTGCTTTGATTTACGGTATTATTGATGCGGTTATTCCCGGAAGAGCAATGTAAAACGTATAAAAGAAAAAGCCTAAGCGTATTGCTTAGGCTTTTTCTTTTATATTTAATACCCAAAATGCCGTTTCCCTATATTTTGACACCTAGCCCATGCTAGGTGGGTGTCCTGCTAAAAGCTTCTGCCTTCCTCCGCCGTTGCACATACCTTAAGGCATGCGTCGGAATTAACTTGAGGCCTGACATCTGCTTTCAAACTCCAAACTCCCTTATGTCAAATGTAGGTTCAAAATAATAGGCTACTACGAACATTCCAGGCTTAACTTAACCTTTTTCTTTCGCACAAACACATTATATCATCATCTAAGCTACAAAAACAAACAATCCTAAATACTTTTAAAGCTGTTAAACCTCATCTATTATTATAAAACTTTTAAATGCTTAATAATTCAAAATTATATTTGGGTTTGCTAAGTACTATGTCCCTAAATCCTTGTATAATAAGGGTTTTAGGGTTTTATTGTCAAGGGCTTATTTCCCAATACCGGGAAATATATACTTACTTTGCACCGATCTTATTTTCCCGTGCATAATAGAAAAGATACTGCTGTGCAAAACCTGCATACTCTCCAAAATAATCTGCCGCAAAATCCTGTATTTCCTTAAAGCCGGCCTCTCTTTTAAAGTACAGCTCCTCCATAACTCTTTTTACCCAGACGTCAGTTGGAAAAACATCGTATTTTGTACCGCTGTAAAGTAAAACACAATCAGCAACCTTAGGACCTACTCCTGAAAACTTCATCAGATAATCTCTTGCCCCGGATGTATTCATCCCCGCCACATCCGTGAGCTTTATAATTCCTTCGTTTATCATCTGGGATGCACTTATTATATACTTACACCTGAATCCTCCCCTGCAAACCTCCAGCTTTTCAAGAGTTGACTGGGCAAGCTCCCTGTGATGGGGAAAAGTATGGTACTTCTGTCCATCCATTTCAATCTCATTTCCATATACCTTTGATATGGCAGCAACGGTTTTCATAATCATGGGTATCCTGTTGTTTGC
>JBMOLK010000094.1:0-1975 GCA_049325575.1 Bacillota bacterium
AGTGCCTCTATTACCTGTTAATGGGTAATTCCTTTATCTGCTTTTCGTTCCATTGGACAGATGCTATCTATTGTCTCTTTGATACGAAGAGAGCGAATTATTGGAAGTATAAGGGGTATAGGTCCTACATTTATAGTTTGGGTTGAAGTAATCTTCATATTCCTTCATATTATATATCGGCAAATTTTTAAAAAAACACTAGTGTGCTGTCCCTTAAATAAGGTATGTTATATTTTACAAGGTTTTCCTGCATATGTCCATGCAAATGGTTTTGCTTTTTTGTTGTAATATTCAATATACTCCAATAACTTCTGTTTTAATGCTTCTTTAGATGCAAAAACACCTCTTTTTAATACCTTCCGTGTCATAATACTAAACCATATCTCTACCTGATTAAGCCAAGAGGCATGGGTAGGAGTAAAATGGAAAACAACATTTGGATGTGCATCTTGCCATTCTTTTACATTCTTATGTTTATGCGTAGATAGATTATCAACAATAATATGCAATTCTTTATTCCACGGAACTTCTTTAACTATCTTATCAAGAAATTTTATAAACTCTCCATTGGTATGTCTTTTTTCTACCAGTCCCTTCACTTTACCACTATGAACCCATAATGCTACAAATAATGACCATGTCCCGTGTCTCTTATACTCAAATTCTATTTTCTCTACATTGCCTGGTCTCATTAGTTTATTAGGATATTTTCTACCCAACGCTTGTATCCCTGTCTTTTCATCAACAGATACTATAATTGCATTCTCAGGTGGATTTAAATATAGTCCAACAATTTCTATTTCCTTCCTTTCAAAGTCAGGGTCTTTAGAATTTAACCAATACTTAAACTGGTGAGGTTTTAGGTCTAACTCATTTAAAACCCTGTGAATTTGACTCTTCCTTATTCCTAACTCCTTCAATTCTTTCTCTAATTCTCTTACACTCCAATGGGTTTCCATATCTGGCATTTCACAGGCTTTGTTCAGTATCTTTAGCCGAACATCATGTCCATAAACCAAAGGTCTGCCTGACCGAGAAGCATCCTGTAAACCTTCTATACCATATTTTGCAAATCTATTTCTCCATTTTCCTACTTTCATCTGTGACATCCCTATCTTCTCTGATATTTCCTTGTTTGTTAATCCATCTAATGCTTTTAATACCACCTCCATTCGCATCAAATATCTCTTCTCTATTTTATGACTCCTTATCTTCCTTTCTATCTCTTTCCTTTCTTCCTGATTTAATTCAATTCTTACAGATTTTCTTGCCATAATATTATTATAGCAAGATTTTATTGTAATGTCAAGTTATTATACCTCTTTTTAGAACTTCCCCAATTTTACTAAAACCTTTCACAGGGCTTAAATTTATGGTTATTGAAAAATAATTAGAATAGTCCTCCCCCTTTCCCCCTTTAGCGAAGCGAGAGCAATAGCTCTATTTTTATTGTGCTTTTTTATGAAGGTTTAAAAGAACTACAATCCGTAAACAGCCTATTTATCTTTTTCTTATCACTAACCCTAAATACAAGGCAAAGAATTTTAGTGTTATCTTTACACCCTTAAAATCCTCTTTACATCTTTCAAGGAAAATCAACATCACATATGAAAGAATCATTAACCCTGTCAGCCCATAACAACAATAGTCTCTCTTTTACCCTTTTGTTCTGGATATATTTGCTTTTGCTTCCCACCAAACTATTCAGCCGTTTAAAAACATTATTTTCTATTAACCATCTTCCATGGGCTATTTCTCTCATTTCTTCTGCCGTCAAGTCTTCTTTGGTTGTGAGGACAAAAAATTCCTCCTCTTCTTGCTCTTTCCAGGAGATTCTTCAAAATCAATGGGTATATTCATATTACCTATTACCGATAGGACACTTCCCTCTTGGTTTCCAAACACTTAAGCCATCAATTGCTCCTACTACAAACCTTCTGGTTTTAGGTGTCTTAAAATAAACTAAATTTTTCTC
>JBMOLK010000095.1:0-1972 GCA_049325575.1 Bacillota bacterium
ATTTATTCCCCACTTTTTCTAGGTTAAATCGGATGTTCCAGCCGGCAAAAATACATAACTCTATATATAAGAAGAGGTTAGATTACTTTTCAACTTTAATTGTAGCCACTAATATTTTACATTTATTTTATTTTTTACTTGACAAACTAGATATTTATAGTGTATAATATAGACACTATGTACATTGACCAGGCAATTTCAAAACAGCAGGGGAAAATTTATACCAGAACTCTTTTGAGAGATTCTTATCGTGAAGGTGGTAAGGTTAAACATCACACTATTGCTAATCTTTCAAAATGTTCTAAAGAAGAAATTGAGGCGATGAAACTTGCCTTTAAGCATAAAAAAGACCTCAAGGAACTTCATTCCATAAAAGATATTAAGACAAAAGTCGGTTTGTCAGTTGGAGCTATTGGATTGTTAAATTCTTTAGCTAATCGTTTGCATATTACCAAAGCATTAGGCAATAATCGGATGGGTAAATTGGCCTTATGGCAGGTCATGGGAAGGATAATAGACCAGGGCTCAAGACTCTCTGCGACAAGACTTGCCGGAAGACATGCTGTTTGTGATCTTATTGGATTGGATTCTTTTAACGAGGATGATTTGTATGAAAACTTGGATTGGTTAAGTGATAATCAGGCGAGTATTGAAGATAAGCTTTTTAAGGCAAGACATTGGGGTAAAGAAATTCCAACCTTTTATTTGTATGATGTTACGAGTAGTTATCTTGAAGGAAGGGATAATGAGTTGGGAGAATTTGGGCATAATCGGGATGGGAAGAAACAGAAGAAGCAGATAGTAATTGGACTGTTGACTGATGGTGATGGGGTACCGGTTTCTGTTGAGGTATTTAAGGGTAACACGACTGATCCGAAAACTTTCCTCTCTCAGGTTAAGAAGTTAGCCTTGCGTTTTGGGATTTGTGATGTAACTATGGTTGGAGATCGAGGGATGATTAAGAGTGGACAGATCAAGGAGTTGAACGAGGTGCAATTTCATTACATTACAGCCATTACAAAGCCTCAGATAGAGAAACTCATGAAAAAAGATTTAATTCAACTTTCCCTTTTTGATGAGAATCTTTGTGAGGTTGAAATAGATGGTGTCCGTCTCATATTAAGGCGTAATCCTTTGCGAGCAAAAGAACTTGAGAGAAACAGAGAGGATAAGATAAAGAAGATACGAGGTCTTGTTGATAAAGAGAATGAGTATCTTAGTGATCATAAAAAGGCTAAAGTTGAAACAGCATTTAATAAAATAGAGAGGTGGTTGAAAAGATTAAAGATGACAAACTTTTGCAATATTGAAGTAAAAGGAAGGAGACTAATAGGCAAAGTAGATGAAGAGGCGAAAAAGAAGGCAGGAGAATTGGATGGATGTTATTGTCTTAAGACGGATTTGAATAAAGAGAAAGTTTCAAAGGAAAAAGTCCATGAGCGATACAAAGACTTAGCTAATGTAGAGCAAGGATTTCGGATTATGAAGACAGGGCTTCTTGAGACCAGACCGGTTAATGTCCGGAAAGAGAAAAGAACACGAGGGCATGTTTTCGTAGTTATGCTTGCTTACATTATCATTCATGAACTAAAAAGACTTTGGGGAAATGTAGAAGTGACAATAGAAGAAGGGATAAGAGAACTGGAGGTCATAACCAGTGAGGAGATAAAAATAGGGAGAGTGTCTTATCAACAGATTCCTGAACCAAGAGAATTAGGGGCAAAACTTTTGAAGGCTGCCGGTGTTTCACTGCCGAAGGTGTTACCTTATCGAAATGTAGTTGTAGCCACCAGGAAAAAATTGGTTAGTCGTCGTAACCTATAAGTAAATCATAAGGTTACATACTATATTTCTCATTTTAAATGCTGGAACATCCGTTATAAGAACCCAAATCCCATGGTATTATAGACGCGATAAGCACACCCGTGCGTTCAGATATTCTGGTATCTTGGTGTTTGGTGTCTGGTGGTCT
>JBMOLK010000096.1:0-1960 GCA_049325575.1 Bacillota bacterium
CGCCTGAGTGGGAGCTTGAAGTATATACTCAAAATCAATTGCTAAAAGATAAGAAAACTAAGCTTAAAGGTAATAGTACAACTATAAATACCTCTGGATGGCTTGAAGGTGTTTATATTGTACGGGTGAAATATGGCAAAGAAGTTTTTCAGGGAAAATTGGTTGTGACAAAATAACCCGGCTTTAACCCAATAACGATGAAATTTCCGGCTATTAAATCTAAGAAAGACTAAAACTATTTAACTCTTAATACTTTTAAAAATGAAAAAACTAAAACTACTTTCAATTTTCCTGCTCGCACCTTTTTACATGGGTTTGCTGAGTGCAGGATGCGAAAAAGACGATATCATTATTGAAAATTCACATGGTATTGTTCTATATTATGGAAATCCTTCGGTAGATGGATGTGGATGGATGATAAAAATAGACACACTTTTATATTCTCCCATTAATCTTGACTCAGTGTACCAAAAAGATAGCACAAAGGTTCTTCTTGATTATAAAATTTTAACTTCGATTTGGAACTGCGGGTGGAGACAGCCTGGATATCAACAAATTGAAATTCTAAAGATAAGTAAGAAAATACCCTAAAATTAAGATTATGACATTTTAAAACTTCTACGTTATGAAAAACAAATTTTACACAGTTATTGCATTAATTTTTCTATCATTCACAAATAATATTGAAGCACAAACTAAACTTGGAGAAGTTTGGAAATGCAACACAGCTGAATCTTTGGTAAGGCTAAAAAGTGAAACAAATATTTCAGAGCTTACAAGTGTAGATATGTCTCCGAAAATTGTAAATACATTTTTCCATATTTTACGAAGAAATGATGGTTCAGGGGGGCTAACACAAGTTCAAGTTAATAATTGGATTTCAGTACTTTGTAATGATTATTTCGAGCATCAAATACACATAAATGTGATTGGACAAGCCAATCTTAATAATACAACATTCTATAATGGCATGACAGATGCAAATTTTGCTACATTAATTAATACAAATACACATTCCAATGCGATTGACATTTATTTATTGTCACCAAATGACACATATTCTCGTGCAGAAAACATACCAGGAATATCACTGGCAGTTGGTGGAAGTTATTCTGGAACATCTGTTCTTAGTCATGAATTTGGTCATTGTTTGGGATTATATCACACGCATTCGGGTAGGTGATGTAATGATTTTGTTAATTGTTCTGAGAATATAAATGGAAGTAATTGTTCAATATGTGGTGATTTGGTTTGTGATACCCCGGCTGATCCTTGTCTGTCAGGAAATGTAAATGAAAATTGTGTGTACATTGGGGATCCCGGTTTTAGTCCTGATGTAGATAATATAATGTCCTATTCCCCTCCAACATGTTTGGATGAATTAACGTACGGCCAGAGAGAAAGAATACATTATACAATTTTGAATAATTCAATCTTCAATAACAGACGTTATCTTCCATATATAACGGGGAATACAATTGTCTGTAGTTCAAATGCTTATTCTGTTACTAATTTGCCTTCAGGGTGTACAGTAGTTTGGTCGCTTTCCCCACACCCGGGTGCAATTCAGCTTCAGAACAACGTCCCGGGAACTAATCAGTGCCTTGTTAGCAACCCATATAAATACCCTGCTGTAATGACATTAACCGCAAAAATTGCAGTTAATTGCGACACACTTGTTTTAACAAAAGTCATTGCAAGCGATACAAATTCTACTTATCAGGCCGGAAGCTATTATCAACAGGCATGTACAGCTTATAACCACTCATTTCCCAGCCAGAGCGGTTCGCTCAATGGTAGCTCAGTATTTTTGTATCCTGGTTGTATGACAGAGGTTTCGCTTAGCCAAATGACAGGCAGAACAGTTTCATTTATATCAGGCTCACCCCAACCTGTGAGCTGGTATTATTCATACAGCAACAGCACACTGTATTTACAGTTAACCACCCAGTCGGGGCCA
>JBMOLK010000097.1:0-16028 GCA_049325575.1 Bacillota bacterium
TGATTAATACAGCTAAAATTGTTCTCCGGATCTAATACTATATTAAAAGTTATATTCTTAGAGTATTCAGGATACTTCTCTCGTATATTCTCAATATTTGCAATTATTCTATCAAAAGACCCTTGACCATTTGATGCAAATACTCTGTTTTTATCATGTATACTTTTTGGACCGTCTAAGCTTATTAGAATTGATACATTGTGTTCTTGAAAATATTCTATTACCTCTTCGTTAATCAGTGTCCCATTTGTAGTCATATTGAATGTTACGAACTTACCTTCCGCTTTTTCTTCAGCATATGAAATGCACCTTTTTATCATTTCAAACTCTAAAATTGGTTCTCCCCCATAAAAACCTATGTTAATATGGCTTAAATCTTTTGAATGACTTATTATAAAATCAATACCTTTTCGGGCTATTTCAAAATCCATTCTTCTATTTGAATGTTCTCTAGTTTGGTAATTATCAGAATATACACAATAACTGCACCTCAAGTTGCACTGCTGTGTAACCTGCAGTGTAATCATTCTTACCTTATTATTCAGGCAATCAACTAAAAATTCATCCATAGGATGAACAATTTCACTCAATTTGTTCGAAGACAGGAATCCTTCCGTTACTAAATTTTCAATAGCCCCAAATACTTCTTTTGTATTTGATTCCAAACTCTGTTTTATGTTATCTTTACTTAAATTATTTAGAAATTCATAAACACTTTTCTGTGTTTTTACTATTGTATTTTTATTTACATCATATATGTAGTCTCCACCCGATGTTCTAAAAGTATGAATAAATGGCACGCTCTCCAGCATTTACAATCCTCCTCCAAGCCATCTTGCTTATTAATAAACCATTCAATCGAAGCAAGAATACTTACTTCGATTGAATAGTAAGAATCATAAAGACTTTAATCCTAAACATCTCTAGCTTACATGATTAAGCAGTCCTTTGAAAGCTAACACTACTCATCATATAGCTTATTGATCTACCACTAATATCGTAGTAGCCACCGTAGTCACAACCACATGAACAAGGGCAACCACAGGAACAAGCATAAGCTTGTAGAGTCTCCCTGTTTGAGTTTAACTTCTTGCCAAGTTTCTTCATATTTTTCACCCCCTTGTACAATTAATACATTTCATGACCGGCCCTAATTTATATTGAAATCCCATACTTGTTTCCCGGGACTTACATGGGATTCAATACACACCTTAAACTACTTTCTTACTGGTATTATTACTGCTATCTACCAATTCTCTATAGCTAAAATTCCTCTTAAGCAGCTCTTCATGTTTTCCTTCGTCGACTACCCTTCCATTTTCAATCATAATTATCCTGTCTACCATCTTCAAAATCTCCGGCTTGTGGGATATAACTATAATAGTTCTATCTTTGTACTTATCCCTTATATGCCTGTTTAGTTGAATTTCAGATTCAATATCATAGTTGGAAGTAGCTTCATCAAGTATAACTATCCTGGATTCCCTTGCAAATGCTCTGGCTACCGCTATTTTTTGCCTTTCCCCTCCCGATAGCTTCGAGCCATTTCTTCCTACAACATACTCATACTTCTCCGGAAGTGCATCAATAAATTTACTCGCACCACTTTCCCTGGCTGCCTTGCAGACCATGGCATCCGGCACCGGATAAGACAAGCTTATATTTTCTTTTATTGTTGTATCAAAAAGGTATACATCCTGACTTACCACAGATAAAATGCTTCTATACTCTTTAAGTCCTATATTGTTTATATCTATACCATCAAGTAAAATCCTGCCTTTGTCAGGCTTGTACAACCTTAACGCAAGATTGATAATAGAACTCTTTCCTGAACCATTAGGCCCTATTAAAGCAACTCTTTCCCCGCTATTAAATTCAAGGCTTATGTCATCCAGTATTCTTTCCTTATTATATGAAAACGTAACATGATCAAATTTTATATTTCCTTTTATTGAAGCCTTGTTGATAAGAACCTTCTTTTCAGACGCTTCTTCACACTCCATATCCATGAAGGAAAACAGTCTCTTAGCTGATGGTACTATACCCGCAAAATTATAGCCTATATTAAGTATTGAAAAAATTGGTCCGGTTACATACATGCTATAAGTTATAAAAGCAAACAAGCCACCTACCGTTAAATCGCTTCTAAACATCATATAACCACCGAGGATATAAAGTCCATTCGCAATAAATTCCATCATAACCGATTCGGAAAAACTATTAACACTATCCATTAATGCAATGTTAATGTTTGATTTTATTAAGTTACGCTGTTTTCTAATAAACTGGCCTATTTTAACCCTATCCATGCCCCATAGCTTTATTTCCTTTATACCGCCAACAGTGTCTCCAAACCAGGATGAATACTGTCTGTTATGCTCGATAAATTTCTCAAACAACTCATTCCTCTTCTTTGCCATATGTTGAACAAGCAAATACCTTAGAGGAATCATACAGATAACTAAAAGAGTCAGCTTCCAGTCTATTAGTAAAAGTCCAATTACTCCACCTACTACCCTGAAGGTCTCGGTCAGTACAAAAAATGTGCTTCTATCTGATACTCTGCAAATATTTGAAACGTCTATCCCAATATTATTAATAATTTCTGTAGTATTAGCATTATTAAAAAATTGAATCTTCTGTTTCAAAAGATGCTTAAAAGCAGCTTTTGAAAGGTTATACGACATAAGAGCATTTATGTGAGCCCTGAATCTGGTCTCCAATACACTTACTGATCGTTGTAGAAGAATGATAAAAAAACTAAACAATGAAAACTTTAGTATAAGATTAAAATTCTTCTTCAACAGACCCTCATCCATGATTTGTTTACTAATTAACGGAAGCACCATGCTTATCCCTAAAGATATAACCATACAAACTAAAATAAATACAATTTGCTTAACAAAGGGTCTAAATAAGTTTAATATTCTCTTTGTGATTGATGGTTCCAGATTAAACAGAATCATATTTTACCCCTTTATGCTAATACACAACTTTTGGTTTCTATATACTATTACTACACTTATATCTGTAAATTTATTTATTATCCATATTATCTATAATTTGTATTAACAAATATTATTATAATACACTAATTACTTCATGAGTTGAATATTGTTGCAAATTTGTTGAAAAAAGTTGAATTTTTTCTAAGAACTATTTGTTCTGTGCAAATACATTATACTGGAACAGAACCAACCTCCTTGGAACTTCACATACACCTCTATACATCAATGCAATTTTAATACGTATTAGTGTATGCATAATAATCCTTTTATTGGCTCCAGTAAAACAAAACACCTGCAGTTTGCTTTAAAACAAACTGCAGGTGTCCATAAAATGATGTCTATTAATTTATAAGCTTATTTAACTGCTTAACGTGTTTTCTGTCAGCATCCAGTATTTCTTCAATGATCTTTCTGCTTTCCGGGTCCAGATCACCTTTTACCACCTCTTCAGCCATTTGAATCCCCTTATCCTCACTTGCCATAGCATCTTTCAAAATGAATTTGGTATCATCAGCAGATCCCTTCAAATTATTCATTGTTTCTGCCATTGAACCCATCATCCCAACTCCATCTACAGGAAGTCCACCAAGATTTTGTATCCTTTCTGCAACCTGTGCCGAATGCTTTTTGTGGTCCTGTTGGATTCTCTGCAGTTCATCTTTTATTTGAGGGTCTTTGACATGCTGTATGAATCTTTCATAACCGTGTATAGCCATATAGTGGCCCTTCAGGAAGGAATTCAGCTCTTTTATAACGTCTTTTCCCATTATTATTACACTCCCAAAATAATTTTGATCTTAGTATCCCCACATCAACAGTATTCATCCTTGGTATATACTCGTCTTTCATCCTTTTCAATATAAACACTTTTTGAAGGGAAAGCTACCTCAAGGCCCATTTCAGACAATTTATCCATTATTATCAGATTGATATCCTGCCGTATCTCAAGATATCTTTGCCAATCGGTTGTTCTAGTAAAAAAGTAGAAAAAGATCTCCAGCGAACTATCTCCGAACTTTTCAAAGCTTACAACTATTGTATCGTGGTGGACTTCCGGATGATTCTTTAAAACTTCCCTAAAATAACCGGTAAATTCTCTTATTTGCTCCGTTGTAGTGCTGTACTTGAGGCCCAGGTAAAAACTGATCCTTCTCTTTCCCATCTTTGACCAGTTGGTAATGGAGTCGTTGCTCATGGTTGAATTGGGTATGGTAATAAGGGCTTGCGAAAATGTCCTGACCCTTGTACTTCTAAATCCAATCTCTTCAATGATACCGTCTGCATTTGGAGTTGAGACCCAGTCCCCGATTTTAAAAGGCCTATCCATCATTATAGTTACACTTCCAAAAAGATTTGCTACGGTATCCCTTGCCGCAAGCGCAAATGCAAGACCACCAAGGCCAAGGCCAGCCAAAAGTCCTCCTATATTATCATACCATTCCTGGATAATGGTCACCGTACCTAGTACTACAATCAATACTTTTGTGCATTTCTGTATAAAAACCATCAGCATATCGTCAAACTTAACTTCATTTCTTCTGGATATCTTTTCGACCATTATGGTCAGCAAATCCGAAGCCTTATACGCAGCCCTGAATACCGAAAATACTATCATAGTACGGAAAATCCTATTTAGAAGCACCTGGTATTCTTGCGGAAAATCAATAATCAATGCTGCACTCCATACTCCTATTGCAATGATAAGGAAACGTGCGGGTGATTCAATAACTTTAACAAGATAGATGATAAGGTTTGTTTTGGAATTTGAGCTTGATTTATTCAAAAACTTGAAAATTAACTTTGCAAAAACCTGCCGAAGTATCAAAGATAGTGATATGAATACTGCAGATAAAACAAGCTTAACCCAGTCGGTATTAAAAACTACGTAGCCTGCGATAGACTTTATATCTCCTAAAAGTTGTACAGCTTCTTTTCCCATTACAACCACCTGTTTGATGCTCACTTCACTAATAGCTTATTCATTTTCACTTAAAAAAAGAAGTCAGGATGAAGCTTATCTCCACCCTGACCTTTAAGACTTATTTATAAGTAAGTTTTAAACCCTGTGAATTCATAAGTTATTGTTTTATATAAGGCAAGCTTGAAATGGTTTTGAGTATGTATCTTCTCAATATAATTATGTCTGTTGAATTGACCCCTCCATCGCAATTGAAGTCAGCAGCAAACTTACCGTACAGATTGGGCAGCTTGTCTATCATTCCCAGATTATATCTCTTTATCAAAGCATAGTCTGTGGAATCAATAATACCATCATCATTAAGATCTCCATACTCTCCAATAGGAATTATTGCTGATACTTTAGTCATATCAGTATTAAAATCCAGAGTTGTTACCTGGTTAAACTCTGTAAAATAATATTCGTTATTGCTTACAAAAACTTCTCCCGATTCATATTGGATGATGACCTTAAATCTCTTTGGAATTGCGAAAGCAGTAAATGCATATAAAAAAAGTATAGTCCTTTTTCTATCTCTAAAAAAACTGCAGTATAAAAAGAATTCTAAAAAAAGTATTACAGCTTCTGCAAGTAAAAATAGCAGGTTTGCATAACTGTAAAGGGAGGTGTAGAATACTGTAAGGATAATAGCATGAAGAAAAATCTGCGTTGCAACATTGACAGCAATAATTATCTTATAAGAATAAATTCTAAATAAAACTGCTACCAGCAGCTCAATTATGCAAGTTAATAAAACACTTGCAAACGCCGTTGGCAAGTATGGTACTACAATAGAAAACACTTTTGCACTTCCCTCAAACAGCAATACTTTGCACAAAATACTATTGTATATATTTATATCAAACTTATATAAAATATGGAATAATGAAATTTATCTAGCTCATCTCCAGCCACTGCTGTTTTGTCATCAGAACCTTTCTGGGCTTGCTTCCCTCAAAAGGTCCTACCACACCGTTTGCCTCCAATTGGTCCAATATCCTTGCCGCCCTGGAGTATCCTATCTTGAACTTCCTCTGTATAAGTGAGGTGGAAGCCTGTCCCTGCTCAATAACCATATTTATTACCTGTGGCAGCAGCTCATCATCATTTTCCATATCAAGTTGAGCCGCCTCCGAATGACTTTCTATCTTTTCAATAACTTCCTCATCATAGTGTGCATCCTCTTTTGATTTAATGTTTGATACAATCGTCTCAACTTCCTTATCAGTTATTAGTGCTCCCTGGACTCTTACAGGTTTTGGAGTGCCCAAAGGATAAAACAGCATATCTCCTCTACCCAGCAGTTTTTCAGCTCCAGCCATGTCCAATATGGTACGCGAATCTACCTGGGATGAAACGGCAAATGATATTCTTGAAGGTATATTCGCCTTTATCACCCCTGTTATTACATTTACGGAAGGCCTTTGAGTTGCTATAACCAGATGCATTCCTGCAGCCCTTGCCATTTGTGCCAGCCTGCAAATACAGTCTTCAACCTCATTAGGTGCAACCATCATAAGGTCTGCCAGTTCATCAATTATTATTACTATTTGTGGAAGTGGATTACCGCCCTCCTCCTTCATTATAAGGTTGTACCCTTTTAGATCCCTCACATTACTGTCTGCAAAAAGCTTGTAACGGTTTGTCATCTCCTGTACTGCCCAATTCAAGGCACCTGCAGCCTTTTTGGGGTCTGTCACTACAGGAATCAGCAAATGTGGAATCCCGTTATATATACTAAGCTCTACAACCTTTGGATCTACCATCAAAAGCTTGACCTCATCGGGGGAAGATTTATAAAGTATGCTTGTTACCAGGGTATTTATGCACACACTCTTTCCCGAGCCTGTAGCCCCTGCTATAAGGAGATGAGGCATGACAGCAATATCCGCTACCACAGAATTACCGGCAATATCCTTTCCAACAGCAAAGGCAATCTTTGAGGGATGGTTTTGAAACTCGTCCGACTCTATAACTTCTCTTAACAGAACCGGGGTAACTTCAGCATTGGGAATCTCGATACCTATGGCTGCCTTTCCGGGAATGGGAGCTTCAATTCTCACGCCAACAGCAGCCAGATTTAACGCAATGTCATCTGTAAGGCTTACAATCTTACTTACCTTTACACCGTAATCCGGTTGAATCTCGTACCTTGTCACTGCAGGCCCTTCGCTTATGTTTATTATTTTTGCTCCAACACCAAAACTCTCAAGGGTATCAATAAGCTTCCTGGCATTCCTGTCTGAATTGTAGCCATATGAAGCAGCTGCTTCTTTATCTCCTAGATCTTTTAATAAATCCATGGGTGGAACAATATACTCTGTCACAGTCGTTTTGTTATCTTTCTGCACATTGTTATCCCTGTAGAGGCTATAATCAACATCTCTAAAACCCTTTAAACTTTCCGTAGTGTCCATGTCCTCTTTGTTTTTGTCATTTGTTATTTCCTCTATATGAAAAAAACCAATATCCGAAGGCTGCAAGCTGTCTTCCTCTTCGTAATTTGTCTGTTCTACCTGCTGTTCATTAGCCGATATGTCAAAAGTTCCTTCATCTAGTGTATCTTCATAATCCATAGCGGAAGGCTCATGTAATTCTTCAGTCTCTTTCGAAGGCTTATCAGATTTTACATCAATCACATCTTCTGATTTATCAATATCCTTGGTTAATTGACTATTGTTTTCAATGCCAGTGTTTGATTGACTGCTGTTTTCAATAATCCTTCTAAAAACAGTATTGGAATAATTCACATTTTCAATCCAGTTGGCAACCTGTGCTTTTAAGTCCTTGCCTGCATGCTTTTCTTTGCCGTTGGAGGTCAAGTTTTTGCCTGTAGTTACACTTGCTTTTGCTGCCGGTTGTACCCTGGAAGTCTCTTTCGAATTCTCGCTTTCAATAACCCAATTGAAATTCTTGCCTGACGTTCTTTTTAGTGCAGAAGAACTCTGGCTTTTAGTATAAGACCCGCCATTAAACTCTGTCCCTCTTAAAGAGTCATTGGAATAAGTATCTTTACCAGTATTCCTAGTCTTTCTTTTTCTTTTATTCTTTAGATAAGTTATCAAATAGAAAAGAAATATTGAAGAAACAATCTCAATGGCGAACACCTTAAAGAACTGCCCCAGTGAGCCTTTGGAGAAATAGATCCCGCCAACTATCAGAAGACCTAAAAATATAAACAAATTGCGTTTTCTCCTGCTGCTGTTTTTCTTTTTATATTCCACGCTTCTTACACGTCTGGTTTTCATATCTTTGGCATACCTACCTTTTATTTTTTGTCATTTGTAAATAAACTATTGGGAATTTCAATACTATATTATTTTAACATGCTGAATTTTTTACGTCAAAAATTCCCGCCTTTTTATATATGAAGTTTGTATTACAAAACTAAAGCCCGGAGCTTATGCCTGTGTTTCTTAAAGCTTCAGGGCTTCAACTATATATTCTCGTTTAATTATGTGGTTCACTTAAAAATCAAGATATATTCTCTTATAAGAATTATCCCATTCTACCGAAATGCCCAGATTCTCAATTATAAACCTTAAAGGAAGCATTGTCCTTCCATTTACTATGCAAGGTGCAGTATCCATACTTTTTTCTTCACCGTCAACCAGGGCTTTATTACTGTCAATCCAAAGGTGAATGGTCTTTGAATTTGCCTCAATGGTTACCTTCCTCTCTGCCTCATCCCAGCCCACCGTACCATCGATCTTCTCAATAATCCCCCTAATGGGAAGCAGTGTCCTTCCGTTAATTATAATTGGTGCTGTACTTCTTCCCGGGTCAATTTCACATTCTACACCTTTATAAGACATAACGGTACTGCCAACCTGTAAAACCGCATCACTGTCACAAACCTTTACCGGCACGTTCATATTCATTCCAAACCGGTCTATAAGACCGTTTTTATTGCTTCCCCATATCCATACGCTTCCATCACTTTTTAAGGCAGCAAAAAACTCATTATAGTCACTTTCCCGCGTCCCATCGTATATATCAAAATACTTTCCACCTACTGAAGTTGATATAACATTGGTCATGCCATCAACTTTATGTGCATCATTTCCTCCATTTGATATCCATACCGTTCCATCATTTTTGACAGCCATGATGTGGTGATATCCAGCAGAAATTGATTTCACATTATCCATACCCTTTATCATTTTATTGTAAGCCCATACTGTTCCATCTTTCTTTAAAACAGCCACATTATTGGCAAATGCTGCGATTGCAATTGCTTCAGAATATTCTTCGATCCTGTTAGAAATTCTATCCATTAATCCATAGGGAGTTGACCAAACAGTGCCGTCTTTTTTTAGTGAAAATATATAATAATAGCTGCCTGCTGCATAACTCGGAGATGTATTAGCATCAATAGCTGTAACATTGTTTAAGTCTGGAATTTTCTTTAAAGACGTATCATAATCGACTCCCCAAACAGTCCCATCTTTCTTCAAGATAATATCACCCACTTTGGAAGCTACTCCTGATGGCTTATCTAACCTTTTGGCTTTACCGTTTTCGTCCCACATCCATACATATCCATTCTTGTCAACTGCGCTTTTGCCATAAATACTGTTTACATTAGCGACCTTTGGAACCTGAACAGGTTGAATCAATCCATTACTGTCAAGGCTTCCCTTAGAAGTGTTAGATATATCCAGTTCCCAAACCGTGCCATTATCCTTTAACACAGTAAAGTATTCATAATCAACTGAAATAGAAGCTGCACCCGAAATGTTAGCAACCTTTACCGGGGACTTCACCCATGCAGAAGCTCCTACACCAAGCTGACCATATATATTGCTGCCCCAGGTCCATATAGTTCCATCGTTTCTTAGGGCTATGGCATGGCCCACTCCTGCATCAACAGATAATATATTGTCAAGGCCCTTCACCTGGACAGGTGACTCTCTATAGTCATTATTACCGTCACCTACCTGCCCCCAGTCATTAAAGCCCCAACTCCATACCGTACCTTCTTCCTTCAAACAAATACAGTGGTAAGTCGGATAAGGATACTGCATTCCGCTTGCGCGGGTAGAAACGTCAAATGTACCTCCCAAAGCAATACTTTCTACACCGTCTATACCATTAACGCGTGTAGGAGTACTAGGACTATAACTGCCCGTCCACGTCCATACCGTTCCATCATCTTTCAAAGCAATTGAGTATTGAAAAAAACTGTGGTAGTAACTATTTATCGTCTCAAAATCAACAATATTATTTAATCCTTCAATCCTGACAACCTCACGATTAGACATATCAAATATCCATAAGGTTCCGTCACCCTTTAAGAACATATTACCCTTGATACTTACTACATTATCAAGAAAATCGAGATACAGGATCTCTTCACCATCATAAAACCAAACTCTGCCATCTTCTTCAATAATGTAGCTTCCAATAATGTCTTTTATAGGCCTAAGCCCATCAATTCCCTCCATTGAAGAGGCACTGCCATTATATTTCCAAAGTGACCCGTCATTCTTAAGCACCAGACTTGGCGTAATTTTTTTTACATTATCAATGCCTTCAATCCGAACAGGTGTAACCTTCATTGAATCATAACCTGTTTGCCCCCATTCCCATACTGTGCCATCATCCTTTACTGCCATGTTACGGTTTTCATATGCAAATACCGACACGAACTTTCCTTTACCTGGGTTGTCAGCGTAAGCAAAGTATGTAAGGAAATTTATATGTAGAAGGCTGATAATAAGAAAAACAGACACCTTGACAATATTCTTTCGCATCTTTATACCCCCTAACTTTAAGCCTTTCATTTAAAATCAAATAAGCATTATTATAGAGATCGAACTGTAAAAGTAGATAAACAAGATGAGCCCGCCATTTGTATCAAATTAGCGGAGCGAATTATATGTTTATCTTTACAGTTCGTTATCTCTATTTTAATAATACTAGATGTTACGATACTTATCAATTACCAAACAAACAAGAAATTTCCTGAAAATTATAATGTCTTGATTAAAACAGCAAAAAGACTGCCAGGTCTTTCTTCCGGCAGTCTTTTTAAATTTGTGCATCAAACAATCTTTAACTGTACATTTCCTTTCGAAGTGCAGCAATATCTTCACTTTCCAGGTATTCGTCATAAGTCATCTGCCTGTCTATCAAGCCCTTGGGCGTAATCTCCATAATCCTGTTTGCTACTGTCTGCACAAACTGGTGGTCATGGGATACAAACAAAATAGTTCCTCTGTAATTCATAAGCCCATTGTTTAAAGCTGTTATGGATTCCAGGTCAAGATGGTTTGTAGGCTCATCAAACAAAAGGACATTGGCACCTGAAAGCATCATCTTGGCAAGCATACAACGTACCTTCTCACCACCTGAAAGAACACATGCCTTCTTTAATGCCTCTTCCCCAGAGAACAGCATCCTTCCAAGCCATCCTCTTAGGAAGGTCTCCGTCTGGTCCTTTGAAAACTGCCTTAGCCAATCTACAAGTGATGAATCAACTCCATCAAAATATGAAGCATTGTCCTTTGGAAAATAAGCCTGTGAAGTAGTAACACCCCACTTAAATTCTCCTTTGTCCGGCTTTATCTCCTCCATCAGTATCTTAAAAAGGGTTGACTTGGAAAGGCCATTTGGTCCCACAAATGCTATCTTATCCCCTTTATTTACCGTAAAGCTGATATCATTCAATACCTTTTCGCCATCTATTTCAACGCAAATATCCTTAACCATAAGAAGGTCATTACCTGCCTCCCTGTCAGGCTTGAAATCTACGAAGGGATATTTCCTGGATGAAGGCTTAATATCTTCTAGTGTAAGCTTATCCAAAAGCTTCTTTCTGGAGGTTGCTTGCTTGGATTTTGATGCATTGGCACTAAAGCGCTGTATAAATTCCTGAAGCTCCTTTATCTTGGCTTCTGTCTTCTTGTTTATGTCCCTGGCCTGCTGAAGCGCCAGTTGGCTAGACTCGTACCAGAAATCATAGTTGCCCACGTAAAGCTGTATCTTTCCAAAGTCGATATCTGCTATATGGGTACACACCTTATTAAGAAAATGCCTGTCATGGGATACCACAATTACAGTATTCTCAAAGTTGTACAGGAAGTTCTCAAGCCATGTAATGGATTCAATATCAAGATGGTTGGTAGGCTCGTCCAATAGAAGAATATCGGGATTGCCAAAAAGTGCCTGTGCCAGGAGGACCCTTATCTTCTGATTTCCATCAATATCCTTCATTTTCTTTACATGAAATTCTTCTGTTATACCAAGTCCGTTCAGTAAAGTGGCTGCTTCTGACTCTGCCTCCCACCCGTTCATTTCAGCAAATTCCGCCTCCAACTCTGATATTCTGATACCATCCTCTTCAGAAAAATCAGACTTTGAGTAAAGTGTATCCTTCTCGTCTATGATTTCACAGAGCCTTTTATGACCCATGATAACTGTCTTTATAACATCATATTCGTCAAATTCAAAATGATTCTGCTTTAGTACCGCGAGTCTTTGGCCGGGAGTTATTGATACTTCCCCCTTGTTAGCTTCTATTTCACCTGAAAGAATTTTTAAAAAAGTTGATTTTCCGGAGCCATTGGCTCCAATAAGCCCATAACAATTTCCCGGTGTAAACTTTATATTAACATTTTCAAATAATGCACGGCCCCCATATCTAAGGGATATACCGCTGGTGCTGATCATAACTATTACCATCCTTTATTTATTATTCGCCATATTATAACACATAGATTTCTGTTAGTCTAATATTTTAAAATCTTAGTGCATATTTTATCACTATTCGTTCAGTAAAGGAACTTAAGTTTTATTTTTCCATTTGGATAATGCATCTGCTAGGGCCGAGTTAATTTGAACATCATCTTCCTGCTTACTTAAAAACTTTCTTACTTCCTTGCTATTTACCTGTTCTCCTTTTCTCTTTTTGAAAGCCTCCAGCTTCTCACGATAGCCGCATGCACAGAAAAACGTTTTGTCTTCCCCTTCCCCCCTGATCTCCATCTTTTTGTGGCATTCCGGGCATCTTGCATTGGATATTTGTGATACTCCTTTGCGGTACCCGCACTCACGGTCAGAGCATACCAGCATTTTTCCTTTCTTCCCTTTTACATCAAGAAGGTATTTGCCGCACTCAGGACACTTTTCCCTTGTGAGATTGTCGTGCCTGTACCCCTGGGAACTTGCAATTACTGCCGATACCAGTTTTGAGGCGTAACCTTTCATATCATCAATAAAAGCTTTGGGGTCAGCTTTACCCTTACTTATTTGAAATAGCTTCTGTTCCCATTTTGCCGTAAGTTCGGGCGACTTGACATCCGGCGGCACAAGATTTACCAGTTGAATACCTTTGGAAGTGGGAACAATCTCTTTACCTTTCCTCTCCATATAGAATGAATCAAAAAGCTTCTCAATAATATCGGCTCTTGTGGCAGGTGTCCCAAGGCCGCTGGCACTTTCCATAACATCTCTTAGGGTCTTATCGTCTATAAACTTACCCGGATGCTCCATGGCAGATAGCAGTGTGGCTTCTGTATACCTGGCAGGGGGTTTTGTTTTTCCGTTTACAGCTTTCACAGAGTTTATTTTAAGAACTGCTCCCTTTTTTACTTCCGGAAGAACCTGATCCCGTTCCTCCTCATCCTGCTCTGCCTCTTCGTCCTGCTTACCTCCATATACAGCCTTCCACCCCAGGGACTTAACCATCTTTCCCTTTGCGTAAAAGAACTCTCCTGCCACATCCACTTTTACCGTAGTCTGTTCATATTGGAAAGGGCTGCTCAATACGGCAATAAACCTTTTTACAATAAGATCGTAAATATTACGCTCGTCTTTATCCAAAGAACCCAGGCTCACATACTGCTCTGTAGGAATAATGGCATGGTGGTCGGAAACCTTGCTGTTATCAACAAACCTTTTTGTTATGTTCAGCTTGCTTCTAAGCAGCGCCTGAACCAACGCTGCATAAGGCCCTACAGCTATACTCTTAAGCCTTTCTGTCAGGGTAGGCACAATATCCTCGGTAATATACCTGGAGTCTGTCCTCGGGTAAGTCACAAGCTTATGTGACTCATACAAACTCTGCATAATTGACAAGGTCTTTTTGGCAGAGTACCCGTATCTTCTATTTGCATCACGCTGAAGCTCTGTAAGGTCATATGCCAAAGGTGCAGGCTCGCTCTTTGCTTCACTTGACACATCCACAACTTTCCCCGATTGTCCCTTTAATTTTGATATGATTTCCTCAGCGCGGATCTTATCAAAAATTCTTGTCTGCCCGGCCTTATCTTTCCAGTGAAGGGTGAATCCATTCACCGCAGCATCAACTGTCCAGAAATCCTTTGGTATAAACCTCTTAATCTCTTCTTCCCGTTGAACAACCATGGCCAGGGTCGGAGTCTGTACCCTCCCTGCCGAAAGCTGTGCATTGTGTTTACATGTAAGGGCCCTTGTAATATTGAGACCTACCAGCCAATCCGCCTCTGCACGGCATTGGGCCGATCTATATAAATTGTCGTACTCTCTTGCAGGTTTTAAATTATTGAATCCATCCTTTATAGCCTTATCCGTCTGTGAAGAAATCCAAAGACGCTTTACCGGCTTTCTCCATCCCGCTTTTGTCATAATCCATCTTGCTACCAGTTCTCCTTCCCTTCCCGAGTCGGTAGCTATTACAAGCTCATCCACATCATCCCTATTCATTAGACCTCTCACAATATTGAACTGCTTTGCAGTCTGTCTTATTACCACCAGCTCCATTTTACCCGGCAGCATAGGAAGATCTTCCAGTTTCCATGTCTTATACCTGTCTCCATAAGCTTCAGGCTCTGCCAATGTCACAAGATGCCCTAATGCCCAGGTTATAATATACCTGGCCCCCATCATGTACCCATTGCCGCCCTGGCTGCAGTTTAGTACCTTTGCTATATCACGCCCTACCGAGGGCTTTTCTGTAAGAACCAATGTTTTACCCATTATACAAAATCCTTTCCGATACTTTTATAAGTCAACTTATACTATATCATATCGCAAAGGGTCTTTACAAAGTCATATTAAAAGTGTAAAAATAATTAGGACTGGTTTGGTAAAGAGTATTATTAGAATGCTAAAAAAAATAGAAAGGTTGGTTCAAATGAAAGGTCAGACCGATGGAAACAATAAGAATGCGGAAAAATACAGCTTTATAGCTTTTCTATCCAGGCTTAAATACATAAACAGATGGAGTCTTATGAAAAATACGGATACGGAAAACATTGCAGAACACAGCCTCCAGGTTGCAATGATAGCTCACCTTCTTGCAGTTATAAAAAACAGATACTTTGGGGGCAGTGTAGACCCAAACAGATGTGCAGTCCTTTCACTATATCACGATGCAAATGAAACTATAACCGGGGACCTGCCCACACCGGTTAAATACTTTAATTATGAGATGAGGGAAGTATTCAAGAGTATTGAAAACAAAGCAAATGAAAAGATCCTCTCCATGCTGCCGGATGATATAAGAGGGGTTTACAGGGAAATACTTGTGCCGGATGATAAGGAAGAGTGGATTATAGTCAAGGCCGCGGATAAAATATCTGCATACGCAAAATGCATAGTGGAGGAAAAGGCGGGCAACAACGAATTCAAAAAGGCTAAGGAAACCATTTATTCCACTATTGCAAGCCTTGGGCTACCTGAAGTTGAATTCTTTATGGACAGATTTCTGCCCGGATTTTACTTATCCCTTGATGAGCTTGATTAAGATTTTAAGACTTGATAAATAAGAACGGTCAGACCGTTCTTATTTCATAAAACACAAGGTACTTCTCTCCAATGGGGTGCTTATTTACATCGGTATCGTATGCATAGCTCCACTCGAGAAGTATCCCCCTGCCTTCAGCTACAAAGCCCCTGAAGAGCCCTTTGACCTTAAGAGCATAACCTTCAAGCTCACTAATTTCATCCTTTTCAAGAAAACCCGGGTCCCCTTCAATATGAACCTTACCATCCTGTTCAATAACCACAGTAACATCCTTACGATTATAGGTAACATAATTCCATAAATCTTTTTTAACTGCCTCAATTACAATTTTGGA
>JBMOLK010000098.1:0-1933 GCA_049325575.1 Bacillota bacterium
TAAGTGGTTCTTCACTTACCTGTCCAAAAGACCTTGAGGTTATAAGCACTCTTTTTGACATAGCACTCCTCCTTTTTTTAGTATTTCAATAAACCCCTTTACCGCAAAGCTTTCTTTCCCTGAAGCTACCAGAGTCAGTATCTCGAATTTCCGTTCCAATTCTTTTAATAGAATTTCATATACTTTTGCGATATTACTGCTGCTCGCAATGATAACTCTGTCTACTTCCTTCCATTTTCTTTTCACTGTATTTTCAAAACCTAATACTACTCCTCCGTTAATTACACCTTCCAGGTAGGATTTTCTCTCAATCTTATTGGAAGCATTAAAAATTTTCATTGCATGAGCTATATATAATGCTCTATTGAGCGAGTACTCATTTAGATTCCTGTAGCCCTGTATCACCATCTCTTCGTCCAACTGGTCAACCTCAGAACTAATAGAACTGGACAGTATAGTACTAGTGGATATCGCATGAAACAGCTCTCCTGAAAAAGTTGACAGGATGTCATGAAATATACCTTGCTTTACATATACAATATGCGTATGAGATCCCGGGAGGAAAATTGCTGTGTTTCCCCTCTTCCACTCATCAGAAAGATCAGATAGTATTCCGAAAACCTCAATTTCTTCTCCACGCATATTGTTTGCAACGGAAATATTGTATTTATCTACTTTAAAGCCCTCAGCAATGGTTTTTGCCCCCCTGATAAGGTGTATATCCCTTTTAAAGAATTCACCTTCATAGTGGGTATACATAGAGCTATACAGTTTTTCTACCGTAATAGGAGTAGATAGGTGAGGCACTTCTTTGATTCCAAATGGGCTTGTAACCATGCCTGATGCATATACCCCCTCTATCTGCGCATCATTCAGCCCATTATTATCAAGGATTCTATCATACAGTTCCTTAAGCCCTTGAAGCAGTACCTGATTGCTCCCAGCAATTGAAGAATCTTTTGACCCTACATTTTTTTGAGCGACATCAACCATTTCTTCATCTTTTAGCAAGTAAACCCTTGTATTTGATGTGCCTGAATCAAAATATATATTATACATATTTATGACTCTTCAAGCTTCTTGAGATATGTTTGTGCTACCAGTGTTATTTTATGATACTCTCCTAAATAAATTGCCTTCTTATCAACAAGGTTTCCGCCTACTCCTACTCCTTTTGCCCCTGCTTTTATAAACTGGTTAACGTTATCTACGTTTATACCGCCTACAGCAACTACTGGGATGTGGCTTAATGGAGAAAGCACTGCTTTTATATATTCTATCCCCAAAATTCCTGCTGGAAAGAGCTTCACAATATCTGCACCGGCATTATATGCAGCCACCATTTCTGAAGGAGTAAAGGCGCCAGGTATAGAAATCTTTCCTAATTCTTTTGTCCTTCGAATGATATTTATATCAGTATTAGGAGATATGATGTATTCTGCCCCTGCATCTACCGCTTTTTGAACCTGGTCTTCTGTAATAACTGTACCCGCCCCCAAGCAAACTTGTCCATCATATTTGCTTTTAATAAGCTCCAGACATTTTAGAGTATCAAGAGCTTTGCTTTCGTCTTCCTGATTAAAAGTTACCTCAAGCAGCTTTATGCCACCTTCCAAGAGGGCACCCACTGTATCCAGGATTCTGTCAGATCCAATACCTCTAATAATCGCGACGATTTTACCTTTAAAAATCTCATCTTTAATATTGCTAGCCATAATATATTCTCCCTCTTTTCTAGTTAGCTAAAACAAATGACATTCTATTCAATGATCCTGATCCTGGTATCGCCCAAGGAAATAATAGCGCTTTTTGCCGAAGAGCGTGTTTCTTCATTCATGCCAAGCATTGCGAGCGTACGGCGTATGGATGGTGTTTTCAGTTCAAGAACAGGGCTGGACAAACGATCGGCATCGGCTCCTGACGCGTTATCCAA
>JBMOLK010000099.1:0-15794 GCA_049325575.1 Bacillota bacterium
TAAAAGCTACATATTTAATAATTATAAGTCTTCTCACCATCCTCACCCTAAAGAAATAAAGGAAGTCCCCCTTGCAAGCATACTTCACGAAACCCAGATCTACCCAGATAAACCTGATGCCTTTACTTAATAACACTAATAATTTATAATAAATAATATCAGACTCTTATTAGCATATCTTTAATAGTAATTCCGGGAGGCAATAAAATGGGTATTTCAAAAAAAGTAGTTGGGGCTATTTTATTAACGGTATTAACAATCGCTATCAGTTCATGTTCGAACAACTCCAACACCCCTGATAATATTGCTTCTGTAAATGGTACTAAAGCTGAAAAAAATAAGGACTCTTTGACAGTTGAACAACCAAAACTAATTGAGCCAAACAAGCCATTCTTCAAAGATATTTTTTTTGCTGACCCTTCTGCACATGTATTTAATGATAAGCTTTACATTTATTGTTCTCATGATATTGACAGTGGAATACAGCCAAATAATGATGGTGATCAGTATGCTATGGAAGATTATCATGTACTTTCAATAAATGATTTTAATTCTGCTTGTGTGGATAATGGCAAGGCACTTCACATAAAAGATGTTCCGTGGGCAAAAAGGCAGATGTGGGCTCCGGATGCTGCATATAAAAATAATACATATTATTTATACTTTCCGGCAAAAGACAAAAATGATATTTTTAGAATTGGCGTTGCCACAAGCTCTAGTCCAACCGGTCCTTTTAAACCAGAGAAAAACCATATTCAAGGAAGCTTTAGTATAGATCCGGCAGTATTTACCGATAGTGATAATAAATCATATATTTATTTTGGAGGTATATGGGGAGGCCAATTAGAAAAATGGAAGACCGGTAAATTTGATATAAGTTCAAAAGCTCCAGAAGGATCGGAAGTCGCACTTGGACCAAAAGTAGCTGTACTTAGTGATGATATGCTGTCCTTTAGAGATACACCACAAGAGATTTCAATAGTTGACGAAAGCGGAAACCCGATACTTGCAAATGACGAGGAAAGAAGATTTTTTGAAGGTGCCTGGGTTCACAAATACAATGATAATTATTATCTTTCATATTCAACAGGAACTACACATTACATTGTTTATGCCATGAGCAAAAATCCCAAAGGGCCCTTTATATATAAAGGAAGGATACTAAATCCTGTTAAGGGATGGACTACACACCATTCGATTGTTCAATTCAAAGATAAATGGTATTTATTTTATCATGATGCTTCTTTATCAGGTGTTGACCACAGAAGGTCCGTAATGTATACAGAATTATCGTATAACAGTGACGGAACAATGCTTTTCTCCCCCTTTCATATCTCCAGTCTAAAGGATACAACCGCTTATTTCAAATGAATTACATGGAAATCAATTCTTAAATAAATTAAAATACGTTTTTTCTACTGTAATTACTTGACAAAAATAGCCAACTACTTTAAAATTAAACTAACGCGCGTTAGTGTTTTAAATCACAACTATACAGTATTGTTTGCCCCCTACCATTCGATCTATAAAATTCTTATATATCTAATAACAGTCAATGGCTTTTTGTGATTTGAATGCAAGGATATGATTTTGTACTTATTTATTAAAAGTAAGAAGAATTAAGTATGAATTATTTATTAGGAAATTTCATTTTTAAGGGAGGTATTGTATGTCAAGTAGAAGAGTGCTCTTATCAACCCTTTTAGCGGTATTGTTCACTGTTTTACAGCCTTTAGGAACTGCCAGTGCCGCCACCTACAGCGAAGGACAAGGAAGTTATACGGATATTTTGCCTTCGGGCAGAAAAGGCCCTCAAACAACAATCTACAAAACTTCTAATTTTTCAGGAGCAATTCCAACAAATAGCTGGGAAAGTTCTGTCCTGTGGTACCAATATTCACAGCCAATATATGCTCATCCATTGACATTTAAGTTCAAGTCACAGGGACTTGAAATAGGTAAGCCATCATTAGGCGGTGGTGGAATAGCGTATTTCGGGGGACACAAAAATGACTTTACCATTGGACACTCATCAGCAGGTACTTTTCCAGACGCCCGGGCAGACAAAATATCTGATTTTGCTATTGATACAGTAATGTCAACAGGTTCAGCAAGTTTTAAATCTACATTAATTAAGGGAAGTCCTTATACCTATTTTATATATACTGGGGGTAATCCCAAGCTTTCATTCTCCACAACACCGGTTGTTTTTTACGGAGATTCAAATACCCAGTACTTAGGAGTTTCAATAAACGGCGCAGATTATGGCCTGTTTGCTCCTGCGGGCTCTACCTGGCAGGGTATTGGAACGGGTACAATAACATGTAACCTGCCAGCAGGCAAAAACTATTTTTCAATAGCTATTCTTCCTGATAACTCCCTGTCTGCGCTTACATATTTTAAAGACCGGGCATATGTCTTTATAACAGATACAAAGGTAAGTTGGAGCTATAATGAGAGTGATAGTACCGTAACAACGATATTTACAGCAGCAACTTCTTTAAAGGAAGGTACAAACAATAATACCTTATTTGCGTTATATCCTCATCAATGGAGAAACAACCCGCTGATAGTACCTCTTACATATAGTTATTCCACACTAAGAGGAACAATGAAAATGGTAGAAGGTACGTCTTTTAAGACTGTATACAAGTACAATGGGATTTTACCTTCCCTACCTGACAAAGGTTCTTTCAGCAAAACAATCTTGAACGATTATATAAATGAATTGGCAGCCAGCTCAAGCTCTCCCGTTTCCGGAGATACCTATTGGCTTGGCAAGCATCTGGGAAAACTCTCATGCGCACTTCCTATTGCCGAGCAGGTTGGAAACAGTTCTGCTTCTTTAAAGTTTATGAACTATATGAAATCCACTCTGGAAGACTGGTATACTGCAAGCAGCGGAGAAACATCAAACCTATTCTACTATGACAAAAACTGGGGTACATTAATAGGATATCCTGCAAGCTACGGAAGTGATGATATGCTAAACGACCATCATTTTCATTACGGATATTTTATACACGCAGCAGCCCAAATTGCATTAAGGGATTCCACCTGGGCATCACACGGCAATTGGGGGGCAATGACCGAGACTATAATTAAAGAAATAGCAAACTGGGACAGAAATGACAAGAGGTTTCCTTTTTTAAGAAGCTTTGACCCGTATGAAGGACACTCATGGGCGGCAGGTCATGCCGGATTTGCAGACGGTAACAATCAGGAGTCGTCATCGGAGGCCATTAATGCATGGCAGGCAATAATACTTTGGGGTGAAGCAACAGGAAATAAAACAATAAGAGATCTTGGAATTTATCTTTATACTACTGAAATTGAAGCCATCAATAATTACTGGTTTGACATATATGGTGATATATTCCCACCGGAATATGGTCATAATTATGCTTCATTGGTATGGGGAGGAAAGTATAGCCACGAGATCTGGTGGGATGGAACAAATTCAGAAAAACACGGTATTAATTTTCTTCCTTTTACAGCTGCTTCATTATATCTTGGTAAAGACCCTGATTACGTAAAAAGAAACTATGACGAAATGCTAAAAGAATGTGGAACTACAGAGCCACCCAACTGGAAAGACATTCAATACATGTATTATGCTTTGTATGATCCTGCAGCAGCGAAAACCATGTGGAACGGAAATATTACGCCAGAGGCTGGAGAAAGCAAGGCACATACATATCATTGGATTTACAATCTTGACAGTATGGGGCTTCCGGACTTTAGTATTACTGCAAATACGCCGTTATATGGAGTATTTAAAAAGGGTGATACCAAAACCTATGTGGCATATAATTCGTCGTCTGTCACAAAGAATGTTGTCTTCTCTGATGGAAAAGTGGTATCGGTGCCACCAAAATCATTTGCTGTTTCAGACGGCACAAGTTTAGAGGGATTAGCGAGGGACTTAAACGGTGACGGCAGTATCGATTCCACAGACTTGACACTGATGAAGAGGTATTTGCTTAAAATAGTTATTGATTTACCGGTAGAAGATGATCTTAAAGCTGCGGATGTTAATGGAGATGGCAGCGTAAATTCTACGGATCTGACACTCCTTAAAAGATTTATTCTTGGAATTATTAGAGAATTTTCTGCCTGAAACATTGATAATAACTAACTATAAGTAATAATTAATTTGATGTTTCATACAATTCCCCTTTTACTATAGAGATGGAACTGTAAAGGTAGATAAACTTGATAAGCCCGCCATTTATCAAATCAGCGGAGCGAATCATATGTTTATCTTTACAGTTCGTTGTCTCTAACGGGAAATGGGATGCAGGACTCTCTTTCTATAATTTTTACATCTACAGTTCTTTGTATGGCTTCACATCTACCCTTTTCAATTGATTCTATAAGTAAGTCGACAGAATTCTTGGCAACTTCTGCCAAATATACATTAACTGTAGTAAGGGGCGGAGACATATATGCTGATATCTGTGTATTGTCAAAACCTATCACCGAAATATCATCTGGAATCCTAAAGCCTGATTCAATTATAGCCTTATATGCACCAACAGCCATTGTATCATTGCATACAAATACCGCTGTAGGTCTATTTTCGGCCGTCAGAATCTTTTTCATTCCATGGTATCCACTGTGCTCTGTAAAATCGCCATAAGCAATTAAGTTATCATGTAATTGTACACAGCAATCTGAAAGAGCTTGCTTGAAGCTTACAAATCTTGTTTTTCCGGACAGTTTGTCTAAATCACCGGTTATAATGCCTATATTTGTATGACCTAAATCAATAAGATATTTTGCAGCATCATAGGCTCCCTGGTTATTATTTATATTAATATATAAGCCCATATCTTTATTTGAGTCATCAACATCAATATCAACTGCTGCTATAATGGAGCCCTTCTCCAATGTCTTAATTATTTGGTTATAATCTCCTTTACTGCACCCAATTATTACTCCGGCATCTATCCTTTTTTCACAGAAAGCACTTTGTATTTTCCACAATTCATCCGAACAGTAGATGGTGGACACCAGAACATAGTATTGTGTCTTATTTGCCTGATCAATAAACGCATTTATAAAAGGCGCAAAATAAGCATTGCCATATAACAAATCCTCATCATTCTGTATAACATGATGGGGTTTTTCATTATCTTTAATATCAATGACAAAAATGCCTAATGTGGAATTCTTCATTCCTGCCAGCCTTCTGGCAGAAGCATTAGGGTAGTAGTTATATTCCTTTATAGCCTTTAGAACCTTTTCACGTGTTGCGGGAGGTATATCCGGATAATTATTTATGACACGTGAAACAGTACTTCTTGATACACCAACTATTTTTGCTATGTCTTCACTATTCATAAATTACCATCCAATAAGTTAAAAATTATTAATTATTATAAAAAATTAATCAAGTCTCTAAAACAATACGTAAATCATAACAATCTAAGAATAACACTCATGTTAGGATTTATCAAGTGTCTGCGTTTAACGAGCTTCAGAAAGACTTTACCTTCTCCAAGGTTTAAGTCCTCTTAAAACTTCGTGATATGCTTTTTTGTTATGTCTTAAAGTATAATTCCCGGCTGTTTTTAACCGGGAATTATACTTTCTTATCATGTATTACTTAGATAAAATACTTTTTAGTAATATATAAACAAGGAAAATATGTTATTTATTAGTTATATATGCGTTACGATGAACTTTTTTAGATCGACAGCAGCTTTTATTAGTTTGTAGGTGCAGCAGATTTCTTTACAAGACTCATGTTATCGAAAGTAACAACTGTACCGTCAAAAGTGCCACCACCAAGGTTAAATACAAGAGCACAGTTTGAGTCACTTGCTGAGGCTGTAAAAGTAGCTTCGTAATGTTGAAGTTCATTAGTGATTTTTAAATCACCTCCATGAAATAGTGACCAAGGTGCATGGTTTTGTTGAATACCGAATGAAAGTGAGCGTTCTTCACTGCACTTGTAATCGAATGAAAGTACATATTCTGCTCCTTCTTCCAGCATAAAACCGGTGACAGCCGCCATAGTATGCCAGTTTTCTGAACCGCCATTTTGAATTGCCATAGATATTCCTAAGCTTTGTAACATTATTTCAAAGGTCATTTCTATTCCTGGTGCATTTTCAAGTGCCAGGATTGAACTCATTTCCACTAAATTAGAATCTGCAGATAGTTCATTGCCATCCTGGTTTACAAAAATTCCTTTTTTAAAATCTTTGCTATTAAAATATTTTGTTAACCATTTTACACGGTTATCTATCCAATTGCTTAGATAAGTATAATGGTCTTTAAATGTTGGAAGTGCAGATATTTCTGGTGGCTCGATATATACCTGTTTTCCTAGTACATCCCATTTCTCAAAATTTCTGCAATAAGACTGATAATTGGATTCAGCTTCTTTAATAACTGTATTTGGTATATTATTGATTTCATCTTTTAGTTCATTCCAACGTTCTTTTACTAATTTACGGAACCATTTATGTGATAATGCATGGCAGAACCATGGATTAGAACATGCATTGACATTTAAGACATGATATGGATTAAATCCTGCCCATGAGTCAAATCCTTTTACACTGTTTGTATTTCCCATAGCAAGGTCAAAATCCCACATAGGTCCAAAGCAGAGTTTTCCATCCGCATCTTTATACATATAGAAGCTGTCCCAACCAGCATCAACATTTTTTACAATTTCATTGCCGATGTATATATCAACTAATGAATCAAGATCAATGTACTTTTTTACTTCCATTTTATTACCAGTTTTTAAAGCATTGTAGGCTTTTTCAATATAGCCAGATATGTAAGCAATCTGCTTTTCTTTTATTGACTCAGTTTCAGATAATTTACTTTTTATATCGTAAGCTGCTGTATCAACTTCAAACCTATTCTCTTGTGCATATTGGGACATTTCAACAAGATAACCGTTGTCTTCAACTTCATCTGGATTTTCTTTAATATCTACACGGTTTTTATTTTCATTAACATCCTCACAAAGTAAATAAACGCCTTGATATTCACCGTTAATATATAATTCTACAGAGCGGCAGTTTGGTGAATAATCAATACCGGTTAGTGAATCTGCAAAACGATAGACAGTAAGATTTCTTAAAAGAGAAGTGTCATAACAATTAGATACCAAAGCCCAGGGTTTGCTTTCACCATCACCGATATTTAATGGATTTTGTTTTTCATCAAACTTTATTTTATAACTCTTCTTATCTGCATACAGAGAACTTTTGCCGCGAAGTCTTATTGACACATCCATATCAGTCATTTCATAATTACCTTCATCATTAATTATACTGATTTGTGCGTCAGTATATTCTTCAACAGAATCGATTTCACTTTCAGAAACAGTATTGATTGCAATTATCGGCATTTCGAATTGATTATATTCAATCAATTCTGTTGCATTCCCTGTTTCTGATGCAAAAACATTACACCCCAAGATACTTACGAGTACAGTAACTATTAATGCTACCGCTACAGCTGATAATTTTTTTTTCATAATGTACCCCTCCTAAATTATTTAATAAATTTGTGTATACTACATTCTCCTGCAATATTTGAAATATAAATTCAAATATTACAGAATAATGAGTCACCTGTAGGAATATTTAGTGCATATAGCAATAAACCTTTTATAAACCTTATGTGTTTTCAATCGATTTGCAGTGTTATTATGCTCTGTAGATTTTTAAAATCAGAATTTGTTGATTAGGATAAGGACTTAAGTTATTTACATTATATACCTTGCGTTTTTATATTGAGTAGTGGAAAAATGTTAGACCAGCTGTAAAAATTACAGTTTTGCAACCTATCTATATGGGGATAAGAGCTGTCAATATAAGATCAACCCATAGATTAAAAGGGGGGATGTTGCAGTAGCATAAATTTATAAATCACCCCAAACTCCTCAATTGATTGAATTAACTTTTACATCGTTCCTGGTTAAAACCAACGTGACATGTATAAGATTATCAGGCAACTCTTCATGGGCTTCAGTCGAGAAAGACTTAAGTCCCTTGGTATAATCATCTGCACGAAATGCATTTGTTTTGGTCAAATATACAAAACTTTGCTCAGCATTATATACAAAATATTTAAAGATAGGCAATTGCATGGCTGGTTTAAGTCCTATTTTCGATAATACCTCATTGAGATTTCTCCTTACTCCTGAAGAAATAAAACCATCAATTATCTTTTTATGTGCTCTCTTATAATCTTGATAAAAGTCTCTTACAGTATCCCCCAAAATACTTGATACCAAATGCAATGTTCCACCGGTTTTAAGTGCATTCGCCATAGGTACAAATATCTCATCCTGAGTTAATGGACTATATTGATAGCCATTAATGCAATATATTCTATCTACATCCTTATTGAAACCTCTAAGTCCAGTGCTGCTATCGCCGTATTCGAAGTTTGTACCATTATTTAATCGCTCTTTCTCCTTTTCGAAGCGGTCTGATGCATCACGACCAATTCTTTTAAGAATATTCTGTACACCAGCATAACCAGGATATTTCGAAAAAAATTCATGTTTTAACCAAAATAAATCTTTTTGTTTTGCAGATGATGTAAGCAGCTCTTTAGAAGATTGACCTTTATGTCCTTTAGCATATGCATCTAAAAGTTCCTTCATTATTCCCAATAGTGCATCATATTTTTCTTGTAATAAAAATTCCTCTATTATATCGGATAAAATCATATGGCCTGAATCTATATTTAATACATAGTCGTCACTTCGTATTGGTCTTATTAAAGTCTGTACATCTGTCCCTGAACCGTAATTTAACACTGTTTCTCTCTGAATCGGAGCCACTGATTTATGTAAAGCTTTAGACAAATTAGAGCACATGTTTCTTCCCAACAAGTCACTTTTTGCAGCCCTTCTCCCCATATCATCTGCTTCCCGTTCCAATCCCTCATCGTCATTGACTGACATACCCATAAGCTGCATCGTCGGCCTTACCCTTCCTTGAGCCTGTTGAACAACGTGCCAAGCCTCATGGGGTAAATGTTTTTCCTGACCTGGTGCTACATATATATCTGTTCCTTGAGTATATGCCAATGCTCCTACCTGTGCGGGCTTATATGAATTATAATGCACATTAACATCATCCATAGATAAGCCTGATAGGTCTTCCACCCCTCCTTTCAAATAATCAGGTAAGCCGGTTTTGTTTTTTCTCTTCATCTGGATGCGCTCTTCCTCCTCTTTTTTGGGTACCTCTTCTCTCTGGATAGTATTGAACTTTCCTTGTAAAATTTCTTCCTCCTCTTCCTGTAAAGGCTCTCTTTGCACAGGTTTAGAATTCAATAATCCTATTTCCTTCATAAGCTGACAAACTGCCCTATTACCTATGGTCCTTTGAAGAACCCTAGCATCAGCAGTAGAAAATGTTTGAGGATACATTCTCATTCTTTGAATTATGTTAACTGAATGAGAACTCCTTTGTAAAGGAACCTTTTTTGATTGATTCAGCCCTGAATTGTCATTTTTTTGTGGTGTACTTACTCTATCGTATTGTGACATAAAGCACCTCCATTTCATTTTGTTGTATCTCATATGAATGTAGTAACTTATTTATTAAAAATTACAACTTAGTTCAATCAGTATTTTCAGGGTAAGACAAGCCATAAAATTTTACTTGGATATTATTTCTTAACAGGTGGAAGAATGATATAGTATATAAATACCAAATTTAAAGGACGTGTTTTCATGGAAGATAAAATGTTTGAGTTAATGAGCAAGATTTACAGCGAATTAACAGAGTTTAGAGCTGAAACTAATAAGAGATTAGCTACGCTTGAAGACGGACAAAAGAAACAAAACAATGACACTATTCGAATAGAAAACAAAATTGATACCAATTCAAAAGCCTTATTTGACGGTCACAAACAAACATATGAAAAAGTTATAGATAAGGTTTAATAAAGTAATTTTTATCCGCAACATATCCCCTATATGAACCAAATTCCTTAGAATTGCTATTTAGTTCAGTATACATAATTCTATGGTAATAATCATAGTAAGCTTTTCCACCCATAATATGAATAAATGGTATAAATGGAATTAATACTCCATGATTAACATTAAAATCAACCTTGTCAGTATAGGTAGAATTGTTATGAGTAAACTCAAAATATATTTTTTTGGGTTCATCAAAATAATCAGAATTCTCTTTAGAATAAAATTTAGCCATATATGAACCAATATTAAATTCGAATTTGTGACCATTACGGAAAGCAGTTATATCAGCAACATTATAACTATTAAAATCTTTTGATACTTCAAAAGTAATGTCGCTAAACAATTTTTTTAATTCATCTAAGGTTATATAAACTGTTTCATAACCAACAACAATAGGAGTTGTGATTAAGGTTGAATTAGCCGGTTTACCGTTCAGAATCAATTCAACGGGTTTATCAGCACTTATTGTTCTAAGAATAGGCTTTGGGTATAACTCATCATAACTTATCCTTATTTTTTTCTCCTTTGCATCCCATTCCACTTCAGAACCAATACTTTCACAAACAAATCTTAAAGGGACCATCGTCCTTCCATTTACAATTTTCGGTGCAACGTCTATATCAAAGTATATATCATTAATATATGCTCTTTTATTGTTAACCTGTAGCTTTATAGTCCTATCACCTTTATTAGCGGTAATAGTTTTTGTTGAATTATCCCAGTTGACTTGGGCACCCATCTCCTCAAAAATATCTCTTAGCGGAACTAAAATTCTTCCATTTAAATTAATAGGCTCTACGTCAAAATCTAAAACTTTTTGGTTCAATGCTACAGTATAAATAATAACATTAGGTTTAACATGTTTTTCAATAAAATTATAAAATTCAATTGGTTTATCTACTTCCAGTATATTAAAGCTAGAGTCTCCAGCAGTTTCAAACATAACAGTCTGAACAAATTCTTCATTATATAGCATAACTTTGTGATAACCACTTGCACGGAAATTCAATGTACTTCCTGTGTAATACTGACTAAAATTACCATGTAATCTTAAAATTCCATTAGTTAAAAAGCCCTTATGACTTTTTGTGGATCTAGTCAAAAAGTCGCCATTTATCATAATAAAGTCATCCTTATTAACCATCTTTAAAATACCGGAACTACTCCCACCCTTGAGTGATTGTATCTTATAAGATCCTTTTATATTCAAACTGCCACCATTTACATATAAAGTTCCTCCAGGCTGAATAAGGTCTCCATTAATTTTTAAATTTCCTTTATTTAAGTTAAGAGTTCCGGAATTCAGATATAGATTCCCGTTTATCTCTAACTTACGACCTGCTAAATCAAAATCATTATTAATTTTAACATTGCTATTGATTACTTTATCATCTGATAAACTTCCTGAAAGAACTATGCTAGAAGCAAATGCTATCAGATTATAATTAGTTAGGCACATAACAAGTATCATTATTAAAAGCAAATATTTGTTTATTTTTTTGAATCTCATTTTAATACCTCTCTTTAAAAAATTAGTGATTTAAGTTCTTTGGCATCACTAAGTGCTTAGACTTTCCATTTTGTACTATTTCCTTTCATTTATTTTACTTCTTACCTTTAAACACTCCAATGTGAAAGTAAGACTGCATATGACTCACAACATGCTACATGCGAAGCTCGCGGAATAAATAATAAGAATATTGTACCAAAATTCTATTTCTTCTGCTAGTGTATTATCATAGTGTGAGTGGATTGTGTCAACAACAAAAACAATATCCACAAGGGTCAATTTTTATGCATGTGATAATAAAAATCCTTTTACATTTCATAAAATTTTTACTTGGATATTATTTCTTAACAGGTGGAAGAATGATATAATATATAAATACCAATTTTAAAGGACGTGTTTTCATGGAAGAAAAAATGTTTGAGTTAATGACTAAATTCTATAGTGAGTTTTCAGAATTTAGGAAAGAAACAAAAGAAGATATTCACATAATTAAAGATGATCTAAAAGGTATTAAAGGTGATATTGTAAGACTTGAAAACAAGATTGATACGAATTCAAAAGCTTTGTTTGACGGTTATAAGCAAACGTATGAAAAAGTTATAGATGTAGAAAATGCAGTAAAAGACCTTTCCCAAAAAGTAGAGAAGCAAGAAGTTGAGATAAAAGTAATTAAAGGCGGTAAATAAGCTAAAACCAATCTAAATCATCCCTTAAACATTGACAACAACATATTGCATACATAAGCCGACTCGATGTAGTCGGCTCTAATAATACAAGTCATATTACTTCGTTAAGGAATGTATGATCCCAAGGAGTGGAGTGATCTTACCGGGACGTACAACAAGCTTCTTGACCCAGCCACCGTCCAAAGCCTTCTCCCATACTCCAACAGGGCAATTGGACGGAGATACAACAACAGAGTTTCAAGAGAGCCGGGACTTTATGATCCAATGCTGCATAAGGGAGATAAGGCACAACAATGAGGAAATCTCCAAAATAGAAAAGGAAATTAAAAAGCTCATGAAGATGCTGCCTTACAAGCTTGAAACAATGATAGGTGTTGACTTTATTACTGCTGCCTCACTAATAGCAGAGATCGGCAGTATAAATAGGTTTTCAAGTGCAGATAAGCTTGCCAAGTTTGCCGGAATTGCGCCTGTCAGCCGTTCATCCGGTGAGACAGAAAGGAATATAAGGAACAAGAGAGGCAACCGTACTTTGTATTATATAATCCAAGGTATAGCAGCAAGAAACGTAAACGCAGGACGTAACAAAAACAAGCCTGTAAACGGTATATTCTACGAGTACTATAATAAAAAGCTGTCGCAGGGTAAGACAAGTCATCAGGCTATAAAAGCCGTTATGAGAAGGATTGTAAATATAATTTATGGACTAATGAAAAGTGGTAAGGAGTATATACACCCTGATAAAGCTACAACAAATAGTTTAGAGGTTATACAAAAAGGCTAACGTAAATTGTTAGCCTCAAGAAATAATTAACTTAAACTAGAAAACCCTGCTATAGCAATAACGACAATAATAATTATAAAGTATATTGCTAAAATGATTCCCGATAAAATTAGGTTTGCTTTGAAATAATTCTTTTTGCTAATATTGACATCGCTACCAAAGGCCCAAACAAACATAAGGATAATGTTAACAACCGGAATCATCAGCAGTAAAAGAGTTTTAAGCCAATCACCCACTGACATAGGTTGAGAATTTTTATCCTGATATGCATTGGTACTTAAATTGAATTCTTCCAAGTTATTTACCCCCTAACAAAAAAATAAATATAATGTTATTATAAAGATAGCACCAAATTTTGTCTATATCAAAATGTGACATAATTAGACTCTGATCTTTGACAACAAAACATTGCAAAGTAAGCCATCTAAGAAGTGGATGGCTACTATATTTAAAGGTGATATTACTTCGTTAAGGAATGTACGACCCAAAAATCGCAAGGTTCCTGCAGGAAGATACATATACAGGTACACCAGATGATCCTCTATCACTTAACCTCTATACCTACGTTAAAAACAACCCATTGATATACTTCGACCCAACAGGACATGCAGAAGCACGTATATCATATTGGATATATAAATCTGACGGACATTATGAAACGACAGATGAGTTCATAAATAGAGGTACTGGCGATGGCAGGGTTGCCCTCCATAAAATACAGCAAGCTAACCAATTGGAGCATTATGCAACCCGTAATAATCTTTCTCCGGAAGCTAGGGCACAACTTCAAAAAGATGCCTACTATATTGCAGAACAAGGTAGAGCGGAATATGCAGAGCACGACTTAATATATGGACGTTTAAAATATGGCGAAGAATATCGTAAAGATGCAAACCTGTTGACATTTATGAGGACTATGATAGATACAGAGCAATATTTTATCTCGCAGCCGTAGATATAGGATATGATTTTTTTGATAGTGGTTCATACGATAAAATATATAAAGAATTGCCTGGGTTTCTAAAAGACTTAGGATATAACTTTTATGATTTTCAATTTGACCAGGATTTCTTAAATTTTAAAGAAGATTACTGGCTAAATACTGCTATCAAAAATGGAAACGGTGAAATTGCGCAGTATGCTCTCAACACTCTCCAATCAATAGGAGGATTCCACCAGTCAACTGCGTTGTCATATGCTCATCTATTGACTGGACATTTATATAATACAAATGCTGCAAACTACTCACAAACACCTGTTAAGCCTTCTATTTTTAAAGTAGATGACAAAGGAAATCCTGTTAATAAGCTTGAGAGAGTAGAAGCTGGAATCTATAAACCTTATAATGCAGTTCCAAAGGGAACAGGTAATGCGGGAGTTGGTGACTTTACTGGTACATTGAAGGGGCAAAGTATTACACTTAAAAATGTAAAAACTCAAACTATTCAGTATACAAAAAGAAGCGGTCAAGAACTTGCTGATTTATGAAAAGCCTTTAATAATACCGAAAGGAAAAACTTTCTAAAGAACATTGCTAATGACCCTGCGAAAGTTAATCAACTCAAAAAAGCAGGACTATCTAATGCAGATATTCAAATGATGCAAGATGGTTTAGTTCCAAGTGGTTATCAAGTACACCACAAAATACCTTTAGATGGTGGAGGTACAAATGCCATGGATAATTTAGTTATGATAAAAAATGACCCATATCATAAAGTAATTACAAATACGCAAAATTCACTTACAAAAGGTCTGTCAGCAGGAGATTCTGTGGAAATAACAAATTGGCCAATTCCAGATGGATTTGTGTATCCCAATAAATAAGATGGTTGAAGGGAGAAAAAATATGATTAATGAAAAAATACAACAAATAGCAAAAATATTAGCAAAGTATGGGAAAACGATTTCTGGTAGTGCAGAAGAAAAGGAAATTGCTGTATTTCAAAAGTGGGTTCAGGATATCTATGGAAATATAAACTTAAACGAGTATATTGACTTAGTAAAAATGGTAAATGGGTTAGATTTTAATGGATTGGTAGTTTATTCTGTCAAAAAAGACTCTGATGAAAACATTTACAGTGCTAATGATATTTGGCATGAAAATGAAGATCTTAAAAACTACTTATTTTATGCAGATGCAGATATTACATGGTATTGTTTTGATACTAAAAATAGAATGTTTTGCGAATTGGATAAACCTTCTGGAGAACTAATGCAAACATTTTCAAGTTTTAATGAAATGTTAGAAGCTGCGTTAGATTCTGTTTTGGCATAGATACAAGGGAACATGGCATCTTAAAACAAAATTATTAATTAATTTAATAATCTGCCGGGACTTACAATCCCGGCTTTCTTTATTCTTTATACCCAAAATTACAGTTTTGTTGCGTCAATAAACATCAACAATTAATCATCAATCAATGGTAAAGTTTATAGCTTCTTTTTCTGCTTTTTGCCAATTAGCATCGCCTGAAAGCTCTAGATTTCTAATCATTAAATTGATAAATAATTTACAATTATACATCACAATCCATTCCTTTTTGAGATAGTGACCTTACTACTAAAAACTGATCCAGGGACAAGAACAATACCGGATTTACTTACTATAAGTTATGTATAGTTATGTAATGTAATTTTAACAGATATTCTTCAAGGTTCAAGGTTGTCTTCGGAGTAATTCCCAGACAATCATCCCCCCATTTTAAGAATTCCTATGAAGCCAACTTAAGGAGTCTTTGAAGCAACTTTGCTGTCACTTCGAAGATGACATCCAGCGGCTAGGGAGAGTAGGTATACAATAAAGTTTTTATTGTATACCTACTCTCCCCCTGTAGTATT
>JBMOLK010000100.1:0-1905 GCA_049325575.1 Bacillota bacterium
TCCAATGCACTAGTGCTATGTAACATAAGTTTTTGATAGTTGTTTCTCTTTCTTTTAAAACGAAGCACACAAAGAATTATAGAACAAATTCTTCTTCGTGAACTTCGTGCCTCTTCGTGGTTTAGCTTCGTTAACCACCAAAGTAGCAAAAATTAATGTTACAGTGCACTACCTCCTATTAAATAGGATCGGCTTTTTTTCTCTATTTCTTTAGTAATTTTTGTTCCAATGCAGTAGCATCTCCTTAAAATCTTTGGTAACTACTCACCCTACCCATATTCAACCCTAATAGGAATAAGGGATTTCCCTTTAAACACAAAGGTCAGTGCATCAATAACACTTTGCCTCTGTTTTTTTAGAGTTGATATATAACCTCTGATTCTGCAAAAGAACCTTGCTCCTTCTTCGCTTCTGAAACATCCGGATATCTTCTGTTTTACCTTCATCATCCTTATATCCCTTTCAACAAGGTTATTGTCAAATGGAATGGCAAAATCATACATAAATGCCAATGTTTCTTTCTTGTATTTCCTTAATCTATCCAATAGATTCTTCCCCTTGCTCTGCTTTTTTCTTTTTCTTGTTCCTTCTTCTATTTCTTTATCTAATGGGTACATCTTTAGCCCTTCCTCTAAGATTGTATCATATCTTTGTTCAAAGGCTTCTATTGTTATAGGCTTTAAAGATTGTTTATTCTTCTCTTTTGCCTTGTCTATATCTTCTTTTATTTCAACCAAGCACTTTTTCATCTTATTTGCCAAGTTAGCCTTTTCTTCTTCAAAGGCATAGATTAGTTCTCTTAGGTGATGAGCATTGCAAAAGGCGTGTTTTAAGTCAAACTTTATATAGGATTCCCAATGGTCATGGATTGCTGTTTGTTTGAATTTGGGCAGAATATCTATTCTATCCATTGCCTGCTTTCCTCTTTTTTCATCTATTGCATAGTAGGTTAGATTTTCTGTCCCTGCAGTATGTAACCATTGCCTTTTGTTATTGCTATATATTCCTGTTTCATCAAAATGAACAACATCTGATTTTATTATTCCCTCTTTTATCTTTTCCTCTGTTATTTCTAATTCCTTATAGCATATTTGATTTGTATTATAAATTGTCCCTTGACTTAAACTATGAGAGAAAAGATCAACAAATATCTGTTGTATCCTTTCGTATGGTAGCAACTGGTAATTTGTAAAATAGACAATTAATGATTTAACCCTCTCTCCATATTGCACAGCATATCTTACCTCCTCTGGAAAATCTGCACAATTTATTGTCCCACAACTATTACATCTCTTTACCTCTCCCTGGTGCTCAACTACTTCAATAACCATTGGAGGAATATCAAAAACCTGTCTTTTCTTTACATAGATTGGTTCTATATCTTGTAGGTCTTTTTGACAACCCTTACATCTTTCTACCTTATGCCTAATTACCTTTTGAGGATTATCTACCATTTTTAATGTCTCACCTTTATGTCCATGTTGCCCACCTGATTTTCTTCCGGTAATCTTACGCAGGCTTTTAATTACTTTTTTCGTAAAACCAATCAGTAGATGAAGGTTTGTGGCTGTTATGACTATCAAGAGAAATTTTACCTTCTAAGGCTTTTATCTTTTCTTTAAATCCTTATATCAACAATTCCTGTTCTGTAAGCCTCAATTTCATCTCTTTAAGTATCTTACAATCTTTACATATTTCTTTGTCTTCCATATCTTATTTATCGGCATTTTTAAGAAAAAGATTGAGAAAAATTTAACATATCCCTATAATAGAGACTGAATAGTTACCTTTTTTCTTAATCCCCTTACCCCTATGCAAAAAAGATATGAAGCCCTAAGGGCATATTTTGTAGAAAAACTTAAGGTAGAAGAGATAGCCTTAAGGTTTGGTTACTCTTGCCATACT
>JBMOLK010000101.1:0-519 GCA_049325575.1 Bacillota bacterium
ATTCTTCCTGCTCCTCTTTTAGTTTTTCAATATAACGGTTTAGCACTGTCTGGGAAACATAATCCATATAAGTAATCTTCATCCCGTATTCATAGTCGGTAGAACGTTGAATTTTCCACATAATCTTTGCCCCTAACGAAAGATTGCTGCCTTCAAAATATATTCTTGCATCCAGAAGCTCTCCCTCAAATAAATCCTTTTTTGTGCATACCATTATACCGTTAAAACTTATATTTTTTACTATGGAAACAAACTCACAATCGGCATCCTTCTTCTTAATATCTGCATATAGAGAGACCGGATAACGTTCATGAGCCCTCTTGTTAACAATAAACTCTTCGTTATTAATACCCAGTTTTATTATTCCTTTGTGTGCAACAACAGTAACCACATAGCAGTTTGTAAGATATATTTCATTATTTCTTTCAATCCCTAGTACTGCAGGGTCTCCTTCAAGAAAATTTGCCTCTGCAAACTCCTTTGTCACCTTGATACTTACTATATCATCACTTATTTCAC
>JBMOLK010000101.1:529-1905 GCA_049325575.1 Bacillota bacterium
ATCAACAACAATACTCTTAATTTGGAATGGCTTGGAATAGTGGCTTAGAGATACAATATCACCAGGTCTGATAAACATAGCTCCTCCTGAATTATATGTTATAAATACATTGTATCATTTATTGACTAGAATTCAATAAATTGAAATCTATAGGGGTTTGACAAAATAAACTATTACTATTTCACAAATCCACCATGAAACATGCATTCATAAACTTTCTCATGGCCATTGTAAATCTCTTCATGACCAATAAACCATTCAAAATCACCATTGACAGTACATTTGTATGAAAAGTCGTCTCTATTATACTCACATGGACCACGGTAAGGCATTTCAAAAGGTACTTTGGATAATGCTTCCTTCAAAAAATCCCCCTCGAATCTGCTGGAAATTACACGTCCACAATAATTCATTGCCCAAAATGGTTTCCCCTTTTCCCATAGAGCTTCTTCACCAGCAAACTTTTCTCCTCCCAGATAGGTATCTATATACAATAGATCCTCTTGTGCAAACTGCAAATCATGGGATTCAGGTCTTGTTGGATTCATTTGGGGTCCTTTTCCGGCATAAGTTGCTCTTTTAGCTTTTAATAAAAACTCTATGATTTTATCTCTTGTCATTTCTATTTCTCCTTATAATATTCACTGGGTATCTCCTCTTCATGAATCTCCGACATCATTTTCTATCGAAAAACGGGATTTTTCCCGGTACAACTCAAAGGTATACCGTAAATAATTTTAGCATCCTCACCTAACAAACCCATTTCTTTGACTGCTTTTCCAACAGAAAACATTATCCTGTTATCAACTCTTGCATCAATTGCAACACTGACTGCTGAGCCTATAGCAATACCTAAATCACCTGTATTAAAAGAACAAGGATGAGACGGGTAATTGTTTTTCTCGTCACAATCCGTGTAACCGCAAAGACCACAGTATTTAACCCCAACTGGTTTTATTTTTGTACCAATTAACACAAGTATTTCTGATTGAAGTATATTATCTGCATCTCTATTAAAGAAATCAGCTGCTTTCCCTTCATCAACCATTTTCTTCATCACTGCAGCAATATTCTCTATTTCATCTTTTTCTGCCAGTGACAAAACCAAATTATCTACACCTTTTCCTTTAGGTGCCGTCCTGGCAGCAACAAGCATCCTTTTTGCAATATCCAACAAAGTATTCCTTTTGATGTTTTCTTCAAATAATAAACTCATAAACATGCCTCCCAAAAAACTCGCTTTCAAAACCCTACAAAAACCCTTCAGTTTGGACTTTTATCCTGCCTTGGATAACCAATCAACCCTCACATTTATATTCACCAGATCATATATATGCCAAGGTTTCTACTTTCACACCTATCTAGCCTGTTACTCT
>JBMOLK010000102.1:0-15571 GCA_049325575.1 Bacillota bacterium
TGTTCCTGAAATATATTTACCGTCTAGACTATGAAGAGAGGTTTGGCGGTTTGTCCATGAATGTCCGGTATATGAATCACTGGCACGGCCCCTTAAATAGATGCTCCTTGGCGTTCTTACTTCAAGAACCTTTGTATCGTCAAGCCGAACATCTCCCCCCAGGGTGTTATTTTCTCCTCCAAATCCTGTAGAAGACAGAGAAAAATATCCGATAGTCTGGCCTTTTCCGTAATCACTTCCCTTATCAGTAAAATGGTTGTAAACGAAATTTATTTTTTCATCCATCCACTTCCACTCAATAGGTTTTGAACTTACAGGCATTGAGTTGGTTATAACAAATACTAATGCACAAACAGGTGCGATACCCAGTATAAAGCCTGACGGACTAACAAAATCATTGGAGTCCTGTAATGATTTTTTATAATAAACATGCATAAGATAATAAGCCAGGATTGACAGAATGAATGTATAAAATGATATATATGCCTTGTTTACAAAGTAATTGAACATCCATTGGGTTGAAAATAAAACTATGCCACTTAGTGCAATAATTACAAAATTAAATTTTTTAATTGTAAAGACATATACTAATAGTGATAACCCTATTGAAAACAGCAGGGTAATAAAGAAAATATAGTCGTTTTTATAACTCTCAATTTCATTAATATATTTATTTAGCCATATGATAGGGTCAGTTATATAATATATTTTACCAAAGGTGATAAAGTATATTAGAACAAGCACCAGAGCTGAAAGTATTAAGGAAAGGGATATCCTTGATACCAGCTTGTTGATAAACAGGATAGAGTAAACAATAAGTATGACGGACACCAACCCGAAAACCTCATAAGCCTTATAGGGGAACATTAATGTAGTTGTAAGGGGGTAGACCAAACTGAAGCTCATAAGTACGGCAAGAACCAATTTGGCTAAGAAGTCGGTAAATTTTTTTGTGTGCATTCCTATCTGACACCTCACCACTTTTATTTATATTAACCAAAGATTTAGCTGTGTTCAAAAATCATTTTAATATCATCTTCAATATCGATTCTATAGGTTGTAACTCCTATTTCCGGCAGCTCTTTTAAGATATTATTGATCTCGGTATTACATGTTCCGATTACGTTCTCCGGGGAAACATAAATCAAATTAACATCATAGCCTGAGAGCTTGGCTTTATATATCTCATCATAAAGCTCATAATTAAGATTTAGTGTAAAAAGTAAAATATCCGTTTTTTTCAGGCTGTTGTTTTTAACATATATATCTAAAACATCCTTAACATCGATATCCTCATCAAACTTAACTTTAGATAGAGTTTGATAGATATCATCAAATTGCAGGGTGTTTTTTGCTTCAAGGTCATTAAAGCCTTTTCTGTAATAAATAAGATTTATGGGAATCCAATTGCTTAATAAGTAATAAATAATAGCAACAGCGCATTCTATAAGCTTATCTTCAATCATTGCGTTTTGTTCAAAAGTATACCTGTTTCTTTTCAGGTCCAAAATAATTACCGAGTTTGTCTTGGATGTACCTTCAAAATTCTTTACAAGCAGCTGGTTCATTTTTGATGACAGCTTCCAGTGTATTCTTTTAAGACTGTCTCCGTATGCATACTTTCTTATATCTGCTATCGTTGTAGTATCCTCGTACTGGTTGCTTAGTATTGAATGGGACTCGGACAAAAAATTGGTTTTTATGTGTAGTCTGTCAAGCTTCACCAGCCTCGGTTGTACAGTAATCTGCTTTGTTCCGAAAGGTTTATGGTTAAACTTTACAATTCCAAGATAGTCTTCAAACTCTATTGATTCTATGCCTATTAAGTAATCTCCACGGTATTTGCAGGCAAGTTTAAAAGAAAAAGTTTTCTTCTTAAAGGGAAGTAAAGAGAAGCTTTTAGATTGAAACTGCTCTACAAACACTGTATCACTACTGCAAAAATTAATTTTTATATAAGGATAAAGAAGAAAATCTTCATTATGCATACTAAAGGAGAAGTTTACCTCTTCACCCTTTACCACATTGCTTTTATCGACCTCCTGAATATACTTGAATCTTAAAAAGGCTATAAGTGTCAGGCTGATAGATAAAACGGGCAATAGTATGATAGTATAAAAAAGCATGTAAGGAACTTTTCCACCATAGAAGTATATAAACAATAAACACAAAACAAACAAACCCAAATACAGAATCCTATTTTTTTTCATATCTATCCACCAGGGGAACGTTAACAGATTTTAGGACTGACTCTATAATTTCCTCACATGTTATCTTTCTTAGCCTTGCTTCCTGTTTTAACACTATCCTGTGTGACAACACCGGAACAGCCATACGTTTCACATCCTCAGGTATAACATAATCCCGTTCATTATAGAATGCCCAGGCCTGGGAAGCACGGAATAATGACAGAGATCCTCTCGGGCTTGCGCCAAGGCTGATATCGGGATGAGATCTTGTCTTGCTTACTATTTCAACTATATAATCGTTTATTGTTCTATCGGCATAGACATTCTTAACCTCACTCTGAATACTTAAAATATCTTTGCCGTCTGCAACAGCTGTCAGGGATTCTATGGGGTTGTTATGCTGGAATCTTGAGAGTATATAGCTTTCTTCATTTTTCTGGGGATAACCTATGGACACTTTCATGAAAAACCTATCCATTTGAGCCTCGGGAAGGGGATAGGTTCCCAGGTACTCTATAGGATTTTGTGTAGCTAAAACCATAAATGGCCTGGGCATACTATATGTTACCCCATCAACTGTAACCTGCTTTTCTTCCATAACTTCAAGGAGGCTTGCCTGGGTCTTGGGAGAGGTCCTGTTTATTTCATCTGCAAGCACTATCTGGCTCATTACACTGCCCGGGTGGTATTCAAATTTACCTTCCTTCTGGTTGTACATAGTAAAGCCTGTAATGTCAGAGGGAAGTATATCCGGAGTAAACTGAATTCTTTTAAATGATGCATTGACAGATCTGGCAAGAGAGGATACAATGCTTGTCTTGCCAACTCCAGGAACATCTTCTATAAGTACATGACCATCACATATTAGAGACATCAATATAAGCTCTATGGACTTCTTTTTCCCTACGATGACCTCTTCAATATTTGATACGATTTTATTTAAAATTTCAATTGAATCACTCATAAGTACCCCCTGATCAAGTATTGTAATTTTTAAATATTTTTCCTTATAATGAAATTATAAAGTAAAAAAAATATAAATCAATAACGAATTGTACCATAAAATGATTCCCCTTTCTTTAAAGAAAGGGGAATCATTTATATATCAAGTGATTTGATTATTTCTTTTAATGAGTCACCGGATTTTCTTAATAACTCTAATTCCTTATCACTAAGGGGAACATTAAGTATTGTATCTATTCCATCCTTGTTTACAATAGTGGGTACACTAAGACAAACATCAGTGAGCCCGTATTGGCCTTCAAGAAGGCTTGAAACTGTCAGAATAGAGTTCTCGTTTCTTACGATGGTCTCAACAATTCTTCGTACTGCAAGAGCTACAGCATAGTAAGTGGCACCTTTTTTTCTGATGATTTCATAAGCTGCATTTTTTACGCTTTCATATATTTCGTTTCTTGACAGGTTGTCCTTGCATTGATGACATTCTTCACAGAATTTGTCCATTGGAATGCCTGCTATATTTGCAAGGCTCCATGTAGCCACTTCCGTATCTCCATGCTCTCCTAAAATATATGCGTGAACGTTTCTTGTATCAACTCCAACATGATTGCCTATCAGGTAGCGGAATCTTGCACTGTCCAATACTGTTCCCGATCCTATAACCTTGTTCCTGGGAAATCCTGAAATCCTGTATGTGACATATGTCAGTATATCTACAGGATTTGTAACTACCAACAAAATAGAGTCACTGCTATACTTTACAACTTCACCCACGATACTTTTAAAGACAGCAGTGTTCTTCTTTACCAGATCAATCCTTGTTTCGCCCTCCTTCTGATTGGCACCGGCTGTGATTATTACTATATCAGAGCCTGCGCAGTCCTTGTAGTCACCCCGGTATATCTTTACCGGTCTTACAAAAGGCATTCCATGGTTCATATCCATGACTTCGCCTTCGGCCTTTTCAGTATTTATGTCGATTAATACTATTTCAGAAATAAGCCCGCTAAGCATTAATGTATAAGCAGTAGTTGATCCGACAAAGCCTGCACCTATAACCGTTACCTTTTTTATTACTTTGTTATCCATATCTTAACCTCCTTTTATAAGGAACATATCAATTAATATATTATACCTCAATTTGTCAAATGTAAAACCGAAATAAGTACTACTTTTATTTTAATATATAAATTGGTATAATAAGTTACAAAAAGTTTAAGAAACAGGAGAATTTATATGAATGCAGAAATATTGGCAGTTGGTACTGAACTGTTAATGGGACAGATAGTAAATACAAATGCTCAATATATATCTCAAGGGCTTAATAATATTGGTGTCAGCGTATATTTCCACAGTGTGGTGGGTGACAATCCGGGGCGCCTTAAAGACAGCCTTGAATTGGCTTTTGGTAGATCCGACCTGGTCGTTATGACAGGCGGGCTGGGGCCTACACAGGATGATCTTACAAAAGAAACTGTTGCTTCTCTCCTGGGTAGAGAACTGGTCTTACATGAAGAAAGCCTTAATAGGATAAAAGGTTTTTTTGAAAAGTTGGGAAGACAAATGACGGGTAATAACATTAAACAGGCTTATTTACCTAAGGGGAGCATGATTGTTAAAAACAATAACGGTACAGCTCCCGGCTGTATTATTGAACATGGGAACAAGATAGTTATAATGCTGCCAGGTCCTCCATCAGAGATGAAACCTATGTTTGATGAAACAGTGCTACCGTATCTTGAACAAAAGTCCGGGTATAAAATAGTTTCCAGATACTTAAGGGTGTTCGGGGTTGGCGAATCCCAGCTTGAGGATAGAATAATTGATTTAATTGACAAACAGGAGAAGGTGACAATAGCAACATATGCAAAGGAAGGAGAAGTAACGGTCCGGCTGACTACAAAGGCCAAGGCCCATGAAGAGGGCTTGGAAGAGATACTTCCTTTGGAAAAAGACATTGAAGCAAGGCTTGATGGAGCAGTTTACAGTGTTGAAAATGAAGATTTGCATGATGTTACTTCAAGACTTCTTATAGATAGGAATATTACAATTTCCATAGCAGAGTCCTGTACAGGAGGACTTATTTCCAGCAAACTTACGGAAATACCGGGAATATCAAAGGTGTTTGGCAGGGCGGTGGTTTCATACTCTAATGAATCCAAGGTAGAGAATCTTGGGGTAAATCCTGCTACTTTAAAAAGGTATGGGGCCGTGAGCAAGGAGATATCTATAGAAATGGCAGAAGGAATAAGGAAGATGGCAGGCACAGATCTGGGACTTTCGGTTACGGGGATTGCCGGTCCTCAAGGGGGGATGGAAGATAAGCCTGTTGGTCTTGTCTATGTAGCTCTGTCCGACAAATCGGGCACGATATTTAAAGAACTTAGATTGTGGGGAAATAGAAACAGAATAAGAAATATGACTCTGCTTCATGCTTTTGACATGATAAGAAGGCATATAATTGCTAATTGGGCTTAAATTAGGAGGAATCATAATTGGAAAGTAATAATAAAAGGCTGACGGGTTCAGCGCTTATAGTAATGTCATCTATAGTTGTCAGCAGGATAACAGGCTTTGTGAGGGAAATGCTTGTACCAAACATGATTGGAGTTAATGAAGCAGGTGATGCATATAATCTTGCTTTCAGGGTTACAGGTCTAATGTATGATCTTCTGGTTGGCGGGGCAATAGCAGCAGCACTAATACCTATCCTATCGGGTTATATCGCAAAGGAAGATGAAGAAAACGGTTGGAAAGCAGTAGGAACTTTTATAAATGTAGTAGTCGTTGCAATGTCCATTGTGTGCTTTATGGGAATGATTTTTGCGCCGCAGATGGTGACGCTGATTGCAAGAGGATTTGAAAGTGATGCCCAAAGACAGCTTACAGTTGATCTTACAAGAATACTCTTTCCTTCGGTAGGATTTCTAATGCTTGCGGGCCTTGCAAACGGTATTCTAAACTCTTATCATAGATTTGCCGCTGCAGCTTATGGACCATCCATATATAACCTTGGAAGTGCCTTAAGTATACTTTTGCTAAGCAGAAGCAGATGGGGAGTAAAAGCCGTTGCTTTTGGAGTCATGGCCAGTGCAATGTTGTATTTTCTCTTCCAGCTGGCATTTGCACTAAAGAACCTTAAATTTTACAGCTTCAGGTTCTACCTGAAGCACCATGGCTTTATAAGGCTTTTTAAACTGGCAGTACCCTCACTTGTTTCCTCTGCCATAGTGCAGGTAAATGTTGTAATAACCGGTTCATTTGCTTCTTTGTTCGGTAAGGGAAGCGTAACTTTACTTAATATGGCTGACCGGACATGGCAGATGCCTTATGGGATATTTGCCCAGGGTATGGGTATAGCAATGCTCCCTACACTTGCCTCAAATCTTGCAGTTGGAAAGGTTGATGAGTATAAAGACACGCTTATGAAGGGTATAAAAACTGTTCTTTTTCTCACTATACCGTCAGGAGTGGGATTTATAGTATTAAAAGAGCCTATAATCAGGACCATTTTTAAGTTTACAGACCGGTTTGATGAAGGGGCTGTTGCTGTTGCCGGAAGTGTCCTGATGTTTTTTTCCATTGCACTCCTAAGCCAGTCCATTGTCACTATTATGAACAGGGCATTCTATGCAAATAATGATACGACAACACCGCTTTTGATCGGAATTAGTACTATTATTTTTAATTTATCATTAAGCATGCTGTTTTATAAAATCACCAACCTTGGTGTTGCCAGTATGGCGCTGTCATACTCCCTTGCCAGTGCTTTAAATGCTCTGCTGCTTTTGATACTCCTTAATAGGAAAATGAAGGGAATCCATCTAGACAAGCTCTTGACGTTTTTTATTAAAGTAGTTCCTGCTTCACTGGTTATGGGGGGAGTTCTTTTTGGAATAGACAGAGTACTTCCTGTTAATACCGGTTCCAAGCTTTTGCAGTTTATAAGCTTATCTTTTGAAATTGGGGCAGGTGCAGTAGTATATTTTGCGTTGCTTCTACTGCTAAAGGTTGAAGAAGCTTCTTATGTAAGCAATATTTTCATGGGAAAGCTAAAAAATCTGACTAAGAAAATTGGACTTTTCAAGGTGTAAAAGATTTCAAAAGTTGTTGACTATATATTTATATTAATGTATAATGATTAAGAACACATGTTCGATGTTTAGGAGGATGATTAGATGATGGAGAAGAAAAAAGCACTGGAGATGGCATTAGGCCAGATAGAAAAGCAGTTTGGAAAAGGTGCAATAATGAAGCTGGGTGAGAACACCCATATGAATATAGAAACCATTCCTACAGGTGCTCTGGGTTTGGATATTGCGTTAGGTGTTGGAGGAGTTCCAAGAGGAAGGGTAGTTGAAATATTTGGCCCTGAATCTTCCGGTAAGACAACAGTTGCCCTTCATATGATTGCAGAGGCTCAAAAAGCCGGTGGAGAAGCTGCATTTATCGATGCTGAGCATGCTCTTGACCCTGTATATGCGAAAAATTTGGGTGTTAATATAGATAATCTTATTGTTGCGCAGCCGGATACAGGAGAACAGGCTTTGGAGATTGCAGAGGCTCTGGTTAGAAGCGGTGCTATTGATATAATAGTAATTGACTCTGTTGCCGCCCTGGTACCTAAAGCTGAAATAGACGGCGAGATGGGAGACTCCCATGTAGGTCTTCAAGCAAGACTTATGTCACAGGCACTGCGAAAGCTTTCAGGTGTTATAAACAAATCTAAAACAACGGCAGTATTTATAAATCAGTTAAGAGAAAAGGTCGGAATTATGTTTGGTAATCCGGAAACAACACCCGGGGGACGAGCTCTAAAGTTCTATTCTTCGGTAAGACTTGATGTAAGAAGGATAGAATCTATAAAGCAGGGTAATGAGATAATTGGAAACAGAACAAAGGTTAAGGTTGTAAAGAATAAGGTTGCTCCTCCTTTTAAAGAAGCGGAATTTGACATAATTTATGGTCAGGGTATCTCAAAAGAAGGAAACGTTTTGGATGTTGCTGTAAACCTTGATATTGTAAACAAAAGCGGTGCATGGTTCTCATACAACGGCCAAAAGGTTGGACAGGGCAGAGAAAATGCCAAGCAGTTTTTAAAGGAAAACCCGGAAATGTTAAAAGAAATTGAAAGCAAGATAAGAGAGAATTACAACCAGGCTTTTTTAAAGAGTATTGATGCTCATATAGAAGATGATGATGATTTGGATGTGGATTTGGAAGATTAAGATTTTGCCATGAAAAAGAATAAATGGCTTGATGCTATTTATTCTTTTTTTGGTTATAACTCTGTTGATACATTGATATATTCTTGATTTTATTTGATCTTTTGAGGTAAAATGAAGCAGGAGAATAAAGACCTTCTATAGAGACTTAGGTGATTATGATGGTAATTACTTCAGTGGAAAGAAATAAAAGAAATAAGGAAATGCTTTCTGTGTTCGTAGACGAAAAATATGCTTTTTCCATACTTGAGGAAGATTATTATCGTCTGTGCCTTTATGAAATGAAAGAAATCTCTTATGGGGAAATAGAATCCATAAAGAAAGATGTTACCTTTAGAAGTGCGAAGTCAAAAGCTGTAAAATATCTTTCTTTTAAGCTGCTAAGTGAGATGGAGTTGTACGGAAAGCTTCAAACAAAAGGATATGATGATGATGTCATTACCGATGTTATAATAGAACTGAAGGCTATGGGCTATATAAATGACATGATATATGCTCAAAAATTTGTTTATGAAAGATTAAAGTTAAAACCTAAGTCTAAAAAGATGTTAAGATTAGAGCTGAAAAACAAAGGGATACCGGAAGACATTATTGAAGAGGTATTGGACAGCTTTGATTATGACGAGGATGTTGCCATCGAGAGACTTGTAAGAAAAAAGTTCGGAAAGTATGACCTGGATGATCCTAAAATAGTAAAAAAGTTATACTCCTTTTTATTGTATAGAGGCTTCGATTTGGAAAATGTCAAAGCTGTTCTAAACAGAATAAAAACATTGGACGGTTAAAGAAACAGAAAAATCACTGTTTCTTTTTTTGTTATACTACTCAAGCTGTCATAGTTTGTGCTATAATATTATAGTAAACCAATAATTTTTATTAAGGTCTTTGACGATTGACTGTGTTTATAAAGCATGAATATAATGTACAAATCCTATTTTTGTTTTCCGTAGATTTTAAATATGTTTAATTATAAAGTGATGAATCATACACCTATGGAGTAAAAAAATCCGATATTCAAAAATCTTGTATAACTACATGTAGATTACTGGTCCCGGTTTATGTATCTTTTTTATGTTCATTGGAGGGATACTGGTGAGAAGAGGCAAGACAGATAGTGTATCAGAACAATACAAAATTATGGTGGTTGATGACGAGATAGGGATAATCAATTCAGTATCTGTTATGTTAAAGCGCAGCGGCTATTCTTGTGAAGGGTTTACGGATCCTATAGAAGCGGTTCAGGTATTAAAGTCACGTAATTACGATATTCTAATTCTTGACTATTTAATGCAAAGCATCCATGGTGACGAAGTTATAAAAATGATCAGAGAATTTGATAATGATATATATATAATTCTGCTTACCGGGCACAAAGATATTGCACCACCACTGCTGACCATAAAGGCTTTTGAAATACAGGCATATTGTGAGAAATCTGATAAATTCGATCAATTGATGCTTTTAGTGGAGTCTGCCAAAAAGTCTGTATCTCATATGAAAGTTATAAAGAGTCTAAATGATAGCCTAAACACTGTAATTAATTCCATGGAAAAGATTCATAGATTTAAACCAATGGAACAGATGTTAAAAGAAATACTTATGGAAGCCCAACAATTAGTAGAATATGAGAACGGTTTCATCCTTATATATGAAAATTCCGAAGTAGAGCTTCTCTCAAGAAAATTCTTTAAAGGTATAGGATTGTATGACGAGAGCTTGGATGTATTTACAAATACTTATCTGCCTTTATTCAAAGAACATTTTAGCAAATCAAAAGCTGGCGCCAGGAGTGTCAAACTGGATCAGGGAATATTATTTCCGCTTAATAATGATCAGTTTGGAGCATTAGGTGTTCTTTACCTGGAAGTTGGTGATTTTAAAGAGTATGAAAAGATTATGGAGATTTTCTTAAGACAGGTTTCAGCAGCTTTAAATAATGCTCTGCTTCACTTAATCTTAAATGCAAAGAATGAGGAAATCAGAGCAGCATACAGTGAAATTGATAAATTGTATAAGATTATGGAAAATAATTACAAAGAGCAGCTTGACAAAAATGAGTTCCTTAAACAGGCTGTAAACAGTAGGACGGCTGCGATTAAGAACCTTCTGGATAATGCAGGACAGGGCTTTTTAGCCTTTGGAAGTGATCTTATTATTGACAGCGAGTATAGTTCCGAGTGTATAAATTTGTTTGGTGATGGATTTGAAAGTGAAAGATTCTCATCACTGATTTCAAAAAACGATAAGGAATTAAGTAAATTTATTGATGGTGTTTTTCTAAAGCTTTTGGAAGAAAAAGATGATTTGAGAAGAGAAGTTTATATTTCGCTTTTGCCGGATGAGATACAGCTAAACGGAAAGTGTATTCAAATACAGTACAAAATAATTAATTCAAGTACCAACAGTCAACTAGAGAAGATAATAGTAATTCTGACGGATATAACACAAAGACGCTGTCTTGAAAGGGAGATGGAAAAAGAGAAACTGGTTTTACAGATGGTTGTAAAAGTAGTTGTAAACTATAGTGATTTTAATGACTGCATAGAAGATTTCTTATCCTTTAACGAAAATAAACTTTCGGGATTATTGAATGATAGCAGCAGAAGCTTTGAAAATGTTATTTTGGAGGTGTTCAGGAAAATCCATACTCTGAAGGGTAGTTTCGCCAGCCTTGAACTCCGTAATGCAGCCTTTAAGCTCCAGGAATGTGAAGACAAAATATCTGAATATATGAAAGATTTAGGTCAAAAGTCTATTGAGGATTTTAGGAGTTTTTTATTTGAGTTAAATATAAAGAATGTTTTGGATGAAGACTTAAAGCTGTTAAAAGGCATATTAGGTGATGAGCTTTTGATAAAAAAGAATATGGTCAGTGTTGACAGGGAGAAATTGATGGAAATCCAAAACAAAATGTTATCACTGCTTTCTGATAAAGAGTGCAAAATACTAATACCCGAAATTAGGAAGCTTACATATAAACCATTTGGTACACTCCTTAAGTCTTACACTGAATATGTGCTAAGACTGTCCGAAAAGGTTGGAAAGAATATTTACCCTTTTGAAACAGAAGGGGAAGATGTGCTTGTAGATACCGATATTTTTACCGGATTTGCCAGGTCCCTTGTGCATGTGTTCAGGAATATTGTTGATCATGGCATAGAGTACCCGGAAGAGAGAATTGCTCAAGGAAAGGATGCCTTTGGTACTATAAAATGTAACATAAAAAGTCTTGATTCTTCAATCATAATAACCATAAGTGACGACGGGTGCGGAATAGGTATTGGACAAGTTACAGAGAAAGCTGTTGAGAAAGGTATTTTAGAGGCTGGTGAGGTTTTAAAACTAGAGTATGAAGATGTTTTAAACCTTATATTCTTAGATGGTTTATCAACAAAGGAAGAAGCCGATGAAATCTCGGGTAGAGGCCTTGGGTTGGCAGTTGTGAAAAGTGAGCTTGAGAAGCTTAATGGAACCGTCAGAATAGAAACCAAACCGGAACTGGGTACAGAGTTTATTTTTACTATTCCGTTAAACAGGGATAATGAACCTTGAAGATAAACATATGGTTTCCTTAGGTCTACTCGATTCAAATGACTTGCTAATCAAGTTTTCTCCTTTTACAGTTCCATCTCTTTAATTAATATTTGTTTATACCACCTTCTTTACTTCGTTTACTTCTTATGCTATTCTTGTCTTAAATTCTTTACTGTAATTGCCATGTTATGAAGTTGGCACAGCTATAAGTCTATGAATTTTTGAATTTGTCTAAATTAGTTTTTTTGTGAGTAAAATAGAAAAGAATATTTATTTCAAAAAGGAGATGCTGCTATGATACGGAATGATTTTCCAGACAACTTTATATGGGGTACTGCAACAGCCTCATATCAGATTGAAGGTGCAGTAAAAGAAGACGGAAGAGGAGAATCCATCTGGGACAGATTTTCGCATATACCTGGCAAAATATTAAACGGGGATAATGGAGATATAGCTTGTGACCACTATCACAGGTACAAGCAGGATGTAAAGCTGATGAAGGAGATGGGAACCAACGGGTACAGATTTTCCATAGCATGGTCAAGAATATTTCCCGAGGGCAAGGGTCAGGTTAATCAAAAGGGTATGGATTTTTACCAAAGGCTTGTTGACGAATTGCTGGAAAACGGAATTGACCCTATGATTACGCTCTACCACTGGGATCTTCCTCAAGCCCTTCAGGATATAGGGGGATGGGGAAACCGTGATATGACAGACTACTTTGCACAATATTCCCAATATGTGTTTAAGGCCTTAGGCGATAGAGTAAAAAAGTGGGTCACCCATAATGAGCCCTGGGTGGTTGCCTTTGCAGGAAATCTGCAGGGAAGGCATGCGCCGGGGCTTACCGACTTTCCGCTGGCTGTACAGGTATCCCATAATCTATTGTTATCACATGCAAAAGCTGTAGAGGCTTTCAGAGGATCCAGCCCCAAAGATGGAAAGATAGGGATAACTCTAAATCTCTACCCGGTTTATCCGGCATCTGACTCTGTGGAAGACGTGGAGGCCGCTTCTTTAGTGGATGGGTACCATAACAGGTGGTTTCTTGATCCTGTTCTAAAGGGTACATATCCAGAAGATACCTTAAAGCTTTACAGGGATAATTTAAATGCCCCTGTTATAATGCCGGGAGATATGGAGCTTATTGCCGCAAATCCCATGGACTTTTTAGGGATCAATTATTATTTTAGAAAAGTTGTAAAAAAAGCAAATACCGGTTCTATCCTTCAGTTTGAAGAGATTAAGCCAGAGGGCTCAAAATACACCGAAATGAACTGGGAGGTATATCCTGAGAGTCTATATGATCTTTTACTTAGAATTGATAAGGATTATAATAGTCCTCACATATACATAACTGAAAACGGGGCAGCCTTTAAAGACGATATGCCGGTTGACAAAGTTGTTGAGGATCAGGATAGGCTGGATTTTTTAAGGGAGCATTTTGCTGCTGCACTAAAGGCAATACAGCATGGGATTAAACTGGACGGGTACTATGTGTGGTCATTAATGGACAACTTTGAATGGGCCCAGGGGTATAGTAAAAGATTCGGATTATTATATATTGACTATAAGACCCAGGAAAGAATATGGAAAAAAAGCGCCCTCTGGTTTAAGGACTTTTTAAGGAATAACGGTTTCTAATTTTGCTTTTAAGGTGAAGATGTATGAGAGAAGGTTTTATAGGTTTGGACATTGGGACTTCCAGTGTACGGGCTGTTTTGTTTGATACGAAGGGTAACCAGAAATACATGTCAGGAGCAGAGTACTCCATGCTTTCAAAGGAGGATGGCAGGGCAGAGTTTGATCCTAATGAGCTTTTTGACCTCACTGTCAGAGTGATCAAAGACTGTACTTCCAATGCAAAAAGTCTGGGTATGTCTGTCGAAGGAATGGGACTAAGCTGTCAGATGCACAGCTTGATGGCTGTGGATAAAAGTGGAAAACCATTGACAAATGTTATGACCTGGGCTGATGTAAGGGCATTAGAGGAAGCAGATTTTATAAAAGAAAACTATGACATAAAGGAACTATACAAAACCACCGGGTGCAGGATACAGCACCCCATGTATCCTATAAGTAAGATACTGTGGCTTAAGAATAACTGCCAGGACATTTTCAATAAATCATACAAGTTTATAACCATAAAGGAATATATTATTTTCCGCCTTTATGGGGAATATGTTGTTGACCATACCCTGGCTGCATGCCAGGGATATTTTAATATTCGCAGCTTTCGTTGGGAAGGTTTTATACTGGAAGAAATACTCGGAATCGGCAAGGAGAAGCTAAGTGAAGCTGTAGACTGTCTTTTTTGCTTTAGAAGCATGAAACATGAATATTTGAAAGCCATGGGTTTTGACACTGATATTCCTGTTGTCATCGGTTCTGGTGACGGAATTATGGCAAACCTGGGAAGCGGTGTGGTTGACAACGAAGCATTCTCATCGACCATTGGAACAAGCGGGGCCATCAGGACAGCTGTTGACAGGCCTCTTGCTGCACCGTATCAGGAGACATGGTGCTATCCTTTTCTTAAGGATACATGGGTGGCCGGCGGAGCAATAAATAACGGGGGCATCGTCTTGAAATGGCTGAAAAACGAGTTCTTAGAGCAGTTTAAAAGTGATGCTAGAGGGTACAAAGAAAGTATATACAGACTTTTTGACCGGTATGCTTCCCAGGTAAAGCCGGGAAGTGACGGTCTTATTTTTCTTCCTTACCTGACTGGAGAAAGAAGTCCTGATTGGAATGCCGGTGTGAGAGGAGTCATGTACGGGCTTAGCCTTAATCATGGGAGAAAGCATATAATAAGAGCTGCAATGGAAGGGATTTTATACAGGCTTTTTTCAATTTATGAGGTTCTGGCCGGAATGAATGCAAGGGGTTCTAAGATTATTGCCGGCGGGGGCTATGCTAAATCTGAAGTATGGCTTAAAATGCAGGCTGATATCTTTAATAAGGATATTTATATAACGCCCGTTAATGAGACCTCTGCACTTGGAGCAGCATACCTTTGTATGGCAGCTGTTGGAGCAGTCGGCAGTCTTAAGGAGCTGTTACCTGCAATGAAGGTACAGCACAGAATAGAACCGGATATTGAGGTTCATGAGTTATATAAAAAGGTCTATAAAAATGCAATGGAGATTTATAATTGCTTTTATAGAGATAGGGATCCACTTCAATAGACAGTTACAGTTATAGGGTAAAGTTTTAATGATAGAAGAAAGGCTTGGTATTTTATGGTGCAGCATATAGGTATTATAGGAATAGGAGTAATGGGAAAAAACCTTGCTATAAATATGGCTGATAAAGGCTTTAAAGTAGCTGTATATGACTATTGGAAGGATAGGGTTGATGATATTATAGAGCAAAAGGGAGAGCTTGATATTTCGGGGGCGTACACATTGGAGGAGTTTGTAAGAATGCTTCAAACCCCGAGAAAAATTCTTCTGATGGTAAAGGCAGGAGAGCCTGTAGATGAAGTTATAAACACGCTAAAACCCCATCTTTCAAAGGGTGATATATTAATTGACGGGGGTAATTCCTTCTTCAAGGATACAATGAGAAGAAGTGTTAAACTTAAAGCAGAAGGTTTTGAATTTATAGGAACCGGTGTATCGGGTGGTGAAGAAGGTGCCTTGAAGGGTCCGGCTATTATGC
>JBMOLK010000103.1:0-1902 GCA_049325575.1 Bacillota bacterium
AGGGGCAGACTAAAAGTCGCCCCTTCATTTATCAAGTTTAAAATCAAAGGTCCATGGTCCCTTCTTTACTACCTGTGGATTGTTAATGATAAGGTCAATAGATTTCATATCCTGCTCTATAGGTATGAAAACCGTTGTTAAGTACTCATGTAAGGGATAGTTATTATTGTATAAACTGTAATACGCTTTATGCTTGAGTTTACCAAGCTCCTCCACAGCTTCTTCGAAAGTAGCAAAGTCATTTGACATAAGCAGTGGGACCTCTTGATCAGTATATTTGGGACACCGGATACTAAATCCATATAATGATTCGAGTTTGATCATGTCATAGTGTGTATCTACTGTTAGTGCTATATAGTCATCATTTACTCTTTTTACACTTCTAAAGTCCACTGGAAACCCTGAAAGCTTAAATGACAGGTTTAAGTTTGTCTCCCCCTTATCAGGTATATTAACCTTAATACTTTTGCTGTCCTTGTATCTTAAGTCAATATAAGGGATATGCAGTTGGAATTCCTTTTCCTTGCTCTTACCAAGATTAAAATAGAGTGCATTGTAATCCTTCAAGCCTTTTTCATACAGGGGATTATCCCGGGGGTTTATAATTTCGTAGGGCGTACCGCTGATTCCCTTTAAAGAAGCCTTTGGTACATATGCAGGATATTCAAGGAAGTAGAAATCTGAAGACGGCGGGTATTCCTTGTATGATGTAATGTAGTTAACTTTACACATGTCATCTTCCTTAGAAGGTATGACTGTCATTACAACATTGTTTTGATCATTTGTGGGACCTAATGCTTCATAGCTGCCAAAACTATCTGTTTTCTTCAAGGAAAACGGAATATTCATATCGTAATCATCTATTATGACTTTAAGGTTATTGAAATTTTTCATGCTTGCATGAAACTCAAAACTATACTCCCAGCGTTTATATGCCAGGCTATCGGAAGAAGTGTCTATCGGGGACCCGCCTCCTGCAAAATTTGCACTGTCATATTTTACGCCATTACCATCTTCCAGAATTATGTTCTTGGAGAAGTCGGGCGTGGTGCCGGCAAGGGTTATTATAAACCTGTCCTTTTCCGCAATTACCCCTTTTAATGTTATGTATTTACCGTCTATTTCTGCTGTGACAGGCTCCTCAAGTATATATCTGTTCCAGTCTTCTACTTTTTCAACATATATACCAGACCAGGGAACATACTCAAACACACCCCTGATGGTAGCCAATACACTGTTATAATTCATAAATCCCAGACCCAAAATTGAAAAAACAAGTACTGCTGCTGCAGCCTTCAACCCGGTTCTGCCTCTTTTCTTATGGAGTGTTTTAATACCGATATTTTCAAATGTCCTTCTCTTTATGCTTTCCAGGTCAATATCTGGAGCGCTAATATTATTATCAAAACCTATATCCTCCAGCTCCTTTTCCATTTCTTCAGTACTAAGATTGTCCATCATATCAAAGAACATCTTTTCCTCATTATTCATACTACTTCCCCCTTTCCGTAATCAAAAAGAATTTCTCTGATTTTCTTTCTTCCTCTACAAAGCCTGTTGTCTATGTTCTCCCTGGTTAGTCCTAACCGGTTTGCGATTGACTCAATGCTTTCATAGAAGAAGTATCTCCGGTAGAATATCTCCCTGTCAATTTCCTTTAGGCACTTAATTGCCTGCATTATCCGGCTGTTTTCATCTTTGGTGATGATACTGTTCTCTACCGAATCGGAGGATTCAAGCTCAATGTTTTCGGTGGATATGTTTTTATTATGTCTTGATAGCCTTCTTCTATAGTCCAGGGCCTTATACTTTGACAGAATAAGTACCCAGGTCCTGAAACTTCCCCGTTCATCGGAGTAGCTGTCACACTTGTTCCACACCACTGTAAAAACTTCACTTGCA
>JBMOLK010000104.1:0-15542 GCA_049325575.1 Bacillota bacterium
ATGAAATAGGTATACCAATACATAGTGGAGCTGGTGGCGCATTTATGGTGGATGGCTTTGGAATTTTTAAAAAGAATAAGAAAGGTCTTTATGAAATATATTCTGGTGGTTCCGATTGCACTATGCGTGATGCAATGAGATTGATTAAATATGACAATAGGATTTATTTCATCACAAATCCGTTTTCAGACACCATGAATGAACCTCACAATATTACAGCACGTTGTATTGGTAAAAACGGTAAAGGGCACGAAATTAGTATTAACTGTAATAAGTATAATCCTAAAGAAATCATGACAAAAGTATATGGCAATTATAATACAGATGAATTTAATAGCTTTTTGAAAGAGGTTAAGTCACAGGCCTATGAAGCAATAGCCTTAACTAAAAGACACCAAATGTATAATCCTAATGCTACTAAGCAGGTAAAGAAGACAGAGTTACCACAAGATGTTTCCTCTGATACTATACCCATGGATGTCTATTTTACAACGGATATAAATAATGATGGTGTAAAAGAATTTGTTCGAAAAGCGCATGTTATTATTCAATCAAAATATTATAATGATTTCAATTTGTTTCAAGTATATGATAATGAATCCAAACTTTTAGAAAATGTTGAACCGATACTGGATATTGTGCCGTATGGAAACTATTTTGGCTTGCATTCTGGTGGGAATGTCTATGACATTTTGCCAGTAGGGGGTAAAATTGTTCAGTTTTGGACGCGTGAAAGAGATAATAAGACTTATTGTGTAGCGTTAACAAGGAATGAGCTTTTGTATAGTTTGCATGTATATGTAGTGCAAGACAAACAAACCATACCAGTTTGCCATAGTCTTTTGTTTGATGAGGTTCAGGATATTGAAATAATATTTTCAAAACAGTAACACTGGTATTATCACAAACAAGCGAATTAAAGTCCAATTTATAGACTACCCATTATAAGCATAATGTAATAGAACGATAGGTTATTATCTTTATATATAGTGTTTCTAAGAAACTTGAGAATCTTTGTTTAAGGCGCCGCGTCCGTGCGGCTCTGGCTCTGCGGGGCACCCGGCCTTCACATATCAACGCATTAAACGCAAGGGTTCGAGGGTAAGAGCATGAAGTAGGGCGCTGGAGTAGGAGCATGTAGAAAGGCTCACCACATCCATTCACTGGGTGACAAGCACCGCCTACGGAGAAGGGCTCTGTGGGTCCAGTTCATGGACGTCGTTAATGCAAAACGTTAGTTGAAATGCCACGAAGACCCGCCATCCATGGCGGGATTGCAAGGGATAGCCGTTGGAGATTAAGCTTTTTGGATATATTAAAGAGTAAAATTACTTTTGAGGAGGATGGAAAATGATAGAGATAAAAAGAATTTTTGAAAATAAAAAGCAATTTATAGACTTGTTATTATTGGCGGATGAACAAGAAGAAATGATTGATAAATATCTTGAACAAGGTGATATGTTTGCTTTATATGACGAAGATCTGAAAAGTGTATGTGTAGTTACACAAAATGATGAGACAACATTTGAGTTGAAAAATATAGCCACTTTTCAAAAATATCAAGGTATGGGGTATGGAAAAAAACTTGTAGAACATATTTTTAGGTACTATGATGGAAGGTGTAAAACAATGCTTGTTGGAACAGGCGATAGTCAATCAACGATTCCGTTTTATGAGCATTTGGGTTTTGTGAAGTCACACAGGATAAAGAATTTTTTTACGGATAACTACGACCATCCAATTTTCGATGGAAATGTTCAGCTTGTTGATATGATTTACTTAAAAAAAGACTTTTAAATATTATCAGTAAAGGTAGAAGTCAGATTTTAAAGCAGATGTAGCCTGTGAGATTTTCTTAAGTGATCGCCATCCGTGGCGCTCTCTGAACAAGGGGCCGTGACACTTCAACTAACAACGCATATGAGTGAAGGTTGCGTGGGCAAGAACAGGAAGAAAGGCTCTGTAAGGCCTTCACGCAGAAGGGCTCCACCACATCCTCTCACGGGCGCGGTCGCGCGCTCCGGGGGAAAAGCCTTCGAAGACCGTTCGAGGACGTCTCATATGCTGGACGTTCTCTGAAATATGGTGCATTGTCGCGCCGTCCTGGCGCGAGTTAATAGTAAGATATTCTAAGTTTTTATTTTATTATCTAGGTATACATAGATAATGGAGGAATGCTTTTTGGATAATGTGGATTTTATTTTGAAGATTATAATTGTTTTGTTTATGATTGGATTACCACTTACAGGATGCATAGTGCTTGTACAAAGAATTATCTATTTTTTTAATCACGATGGCTGGGAAGTGACGAAAGGAGTAATTGTTGAATCACAAGTTAGGAGTGGAGCTGACTCCGCTTATTATCCGCATATTGTATATGAGTATAATGTTAATGATACTCAGTATAAATCAGCAGAAATAGTCTTGGGTGGAGTAATCAATTCAACAAATAAAAAAGCAAAGCAATATGTAGAGAAATATTATTTAAATAAGGATGTTGAAGTTACATATAAATCGAGTAATCCCCAAATATCCTTTCTGGAGGTAGGTAAAAACTGTTTTGCATATTATTTTGGTATTAGCATATTCTTAATATTTTTTGCTACTGGAATATATTTGATTTTTAATATGTTTTAATTATGCAATCTAATTTAACTTTGAACAATTTATAAGTAAACATGAGGGTGCGCCATCCTTGGACGCACTCTGGCTTCGATTGGCACCATACATCAGAGAACAAGTCCATTCAAGTAAAGGGCAAACCATGAAGTAGGGCTACGAAGTAGGAGCATGAAGTCATTCTGCCCAAATCCATTCGCTGGTGCAAGCACACCAAGGGGTATTCCTTTGAGGGCCAGCTCATGGACTTCTTGAATGGCGAACGTTGTACGAAATGCCTCTGAACAAGAAGAGCCTCTGAAGATTTTGTGAAACGACCGGCCTGAATTAATAGCTATCTTAATAAAGGGAGTATTTTGTTTATGAAAAATGTAATTTTTGTTATCTTGATTGCTTGTATATTAGGTCTTTTTACATCATGTTTATCAAATAGAAGTGCTGAAAAAAGAGAAGAACATGAAATGTTAGTTCATATTAAAAATAATAAAGGTGAAGTTAAAGTTAAAAGTAATAACTTAGCAAATTTAATATTTAATGATGTTGGTGATATTAAAGGAGAACCTATTATTATTTCTTCCAAGGATTTTGAAGGTATTGCAGCAGCATGTCCTTTCGATAATGAGGTTACTATTTTAAAAAATGAAGAAGAAATAACCAAATTATGGATAGCTGGTGATGACTGTAGAACTGTATTAAAACAAGACCGTACAGTAGTTGAAATTTCAGACAATACATATAACAAAATAGAAGAAGTTATGAAAGAGAATAAAAACTCACTTGCAGAACATAAAAGGTAGTATGGGAAAGTTAGTATTGTTTTTTACTAGGGATTGAATTTTAGGATTTCGTAATTTAAGGGGCACATCGTACAACAATGCATGGCTATAAAGGTGCGGTATAGAAAGAGCATGAAGAATGGCGATGTAGAAGGAGCATGAAGTGAGCCGCACCACATTTCATCGCCGGGCAGGCAAGCTGCCGCTCAAGGGTCTTTCTTACGGGTCCGGCTCTGAAACGTCAGCCATGCCGGCCGATCTCCGACATATCCTGTTCGCCCGCCATCCATGGCGGGTTTGTTAGAGAGTCAATGTTCTGGGGGGTTATGTTTAGTTTGGTATGCTTAGCAAAAATTTAAGAAAAGTGTAAAGTGAGGTATAACATATTGAAAAAAGTAAATATACTTTTATCCAGCGTAGTACTCGGTTTTATATTCTTATTTATAGGATATATTTTATTAGGTTTAGCTTTTAAGCAAGCATACTTATTGATTTTATTTGCAGATTTGATATTATTAGTCGTTATATCTTGTCTTTTTTATCTTATTAAAAGAAGAGATAACGCTATTTATGAAAATAAATTATTGGAAAAGTTTATTCATTATAAGGAGTCACACGAGTTCCTATCAAAGTTGCCTGTATCGCTTATTCTAATGATATTTTACTTATGTTATATTGTTTTTGACTTTACACTAAATTTGATATATTTTATAAAAGGATAGTTTTTAAAGTTCGAGATACTTCAACTATTTGTCGAGGCTTAATTTTTGATCCAAATAGGAGTTGAGGCATCTAATATTCTTGAGGGGTCTACTTCCGTGTAGACCTCTGAATAACGGGTCAGGATACGTCGGAGATCAATGCATGGCTGTAAAGGTGCGGATTAGAAGATCATGAAGCAAAGCCTCTGGAGAAAGAGCATGTAGCAAGCCGCACCACACCGTTTCGCCGGCCGCACAGCGGCTCTCACGGGTCTTTCTTATAGGTCCGGCTCAAACGGCGTCAGCCATGCTAAACGATCTTCGAAATGTGGGGAAAACGGCACATCCATGTGCCGATTAGAGAGAAGGGCTTTGAAGAATAATTTGTTGGGTTTATAACTTGATGGAGGATAATTTGATGAATAAAATTAATAGGATTTTCACAGTTGTTATATTAATTGCATTGGCTATTTGTGGAATTGGTACATTTTTGCCTTTTCACAGTAGGTTTCATTTTATGGACTGGAGAGTATACAATTATTTGTTTCTGATTGTTTTAGTGAATTTTTTATTTGTATTTTTAAAAAAGCACACAATGCTCTACAAGATTATATCGTTATGTCTGTCCGTATTTATGGTATTATTAGATAGTAGAATGAATTATATTTCTAGGGTAAATATTTTCCCATTGTTTATTAGTGGGATATTTGTAATTGCTTTTATTATCTTATTGTTAGTAAGAGCAAGTTGGAATACGGTATTCATAGTTAACTGCGTATTTATTTTTACATTTCTTAATTGGCTTGGGTTAGTCTACATAAATCCTTTTTCTTCATATTTACCTTCTCTAAGTGAAGTGATTATAAAAAATATAAATGAATTGTTTGAATTAAGAGGTATAGGTTATTTTATTTCGAATATCGGAATTATTGTCGCTATTGTATTTGAGTTATTACGTATTATATTGAATAGAACAAATATAAGAAGAGTTGAGAAAATTACTTAAGATGTAAGCTTGTAGGCCACAGCATCCGTGCTGTTCTTGCTTCGCGGGTCCCCACACATCGAAGATCAATGCATGGCAGTAAAGGTGCGGGATATAAGATCATGTAGTGAATTCTCTGGAGAAGGGGCATGCAGTATGCCGCACCAAATTCCATCGCCGGTGCAAGCACGCTTACGGGTCTTTCTAAAGGGTCCGGCTCTGGAACTTCTTCCATGCCGACGATATCTGTAATGTCACGAAAGGACGTGCATCCATGCACGTCAGTTTTTGGGGTATTGCTAAAAAGAAAGTAATTGTAGGTGAATAAAGTGAATGATTCAATAAATGAAATTATTAATTGTTTTCAAAATGAATTAGAGAGAACCAATATTGAAGATTTTTATATTATAAGATATGAGAGAAGTGGAAGACTACTCTTAGCTGGAAGCTTTGATTTTTCATATTATCATGACGTAGAAATTATTTTCTATGATGTTTCATTTATATGCTGTCCAGGATCGACTTTCACAGTAAATAAACTAAGATTAGCAACCAATTCAGAAATTGAAGAAGTATCCAGATTTATGGATGGATATGAAAAAGATGGATTTGTTATTTGCTTGGAAGATAGTATTTTCAATTCAAAATATTTTATAGCCGCTTATGAGTTAAAATATAAATTTCAAAAGGTGCATTACTATCTTAATGGCAAATTAATAGAAGGTGAAATAATTTCAGATTGGGCAAAAGAGAATTTCAAATAATAAAATGAAGTTGTTTGAGTTTTGTAAAAGGGTTTGACGTCCATGTCAAACTCTGAACAAGGAGCCGTGACACTACAGATATCAAGTCCATTTGCGTAAAGGGCAATACATGAAGAAAATTCTCTGGAGCAGGAGCATGAAGTCATCCTGCCCGCATCGAATCATCGGGTGCAAGCACCGCCAACGCAGAAGGGCTCCGTAAGTCCGATTCTTCGACGCCGCAAATGGCAGACGATATATGGAATCGTGTGTTTTTTCGCACATCCTTGTGCGATTGTTTTAGGGTAAGTCTTTGTAGAGTTTATTTTTGGAGGCATGTCTATGGTAAAGATACGTCGCGGTAATTTAGAAGATATTAATAGCTTAGTTGAGCTTAGACTGGATTTGTTAAAGGAAGTTGGTAATATAAAAGATGATACAAATGTAGAAGAATTAAAGAAATCATCAATAGATTACTTTGAAAAAAAGATTGATAACGGTTTTTTATTTTGGGTTGCAGAAGATAATGTGAAGATTATTGGTATTAGTGGATTGGTATTTATGGAGAGGCCACCTGTGAATGGTAACTTGACAGGTTTAGAAGGTTATATAATGAATATTTATATTGTTCCTACATATCGCCATAAAGGAATTGCTACAGGTATACTAAATGAAATGATATCATGTTTAAAAGATATGGATGTTAAGCGTGTATGGCTACATGCAACAGAAGATGGTAGGATTATATATGAAAAGGTAGGTTTCAAGTCAAAACTATCAGAGATGGAGATGTATTTATAGTAATATTTAAGGTGCGGTCATCCTTGACCGCAGCTGGCTATGCGGGACACCCGACTCCACATATCAAAGCGTATTCGCAAGGGTGCGGTTTAGAAAGAGCATGTAGAATAGCTTTGTATGTCATCCCATGAAGCATCCCGCACCGCAGCTCTTCACCGGCGCAAGCACACCGAAGAAGAAAGTCTTTGTAGGTCCGGTTCAGAGCCGCCGTATACGCCAGCCGTTGAACGAAATGCTTCTGAATAAAAAGAGGCTATGGAGATTTTGTGAAATGATATGTTTGATGATAATTAAGAGTAGTAATAGAAATGATTAAATTATGTATTATGTATTGTTGAGGTATTCACGATGAAAAGGGTATTATTAATTTTACTCATTATTGTAGGATTATTATGTTCATGTAATCAGCAGCCGAAGCAAAAAGGTGCTATTATTGTGGTAGATGAAGATAAACAAATAAATTACAAAGTAGACACTGAAAAAACTTATGAGCCGTATGTTGGAGGTGTTGATATTTATAATGCTAATGAAAATGAGCTAAGAAAAGAAAACTTGGTTAAGTATGATAAGCGTTTTGGTGAGATTTCAGATGAACGTACTGCAGTTGATGTTTCAACTATCGTATTTAATGAGATTTACGAAGATTGTGTGGAAAAAGAAGCTCCTTTTATGGTTAAGTATAATAAGAATGCTAAAGCATGGATAGTACATGGAACCTTACCTCCAAATATGTTAGGTGGAGTTGCTTCAATTGCAATAAAGAAGGAAACAGGAGAAATATTAATGCTAATGCATACAAAATAAGTATTTAGATGAATTAAAATCAAAGAATATTTGCTAGGGTTTGCATTCAGAGCTTTCTTTTTTTAGGAGCACTTCGTTCAACAAAGCATACAAGGGTAGTAATAATCACGGGTCGCTCACCAAACCTTTTCGGGGACATAAGAGCTATGTAACCCCTCAAAGGCTTCTTGTATGCAAACGTTCTCTGAAATAGAGGGCATAGCACGCCATCCTTGGCGCGATTTGAGAAGGTATCGAACGTTGAAGTGACAATCCTGATTTTAATAATAATACAAGTCGTAAATAGAGGGTGATTGTTTGAATAATGTATACTTTAAGTGCAAAGATTGTATGGAATATATTGATGCAGGATATCGTTGGAGCTATTGTCTTCTTGTACAGACAGGTATCATTGAAGATGAGTCAGAAATTAATGTTCAAAAGGTATTAGATTATAAACCATATTGGGACGGTATGCTGGAAGGAGAATGGCTAGCTAATTTACTTCCTAAGGTTGAGATGTTTCTTAATAAACATAAGAGTCATAAAGTTTTATATACAGAACTTGATTCTCTTTATGATAATAACGAGTGGCTAGAATTATTAGCAATTTGTGATAAAGATAATTACACAGAAATAACACCACGTTATTTTGCCGAAACGATGGGCTATGAAAAATGGGAGCAAGTAATTGAACATATCTCAAAAATGGATGCTAGCCCTGTTTGGTTTGATGATTACGAAAACATGAAAGAAAGGGCAAAGAATAAATTTGATTATTTTGTCAAAAGGAAAAAAGGGTAAGTATAAACTCATCGCGTGGCTTTCAAAGGTTTTCACGGGGAGCCACCATCCTTGGTGACTAGGCTCCGTGGGGCCCTCTACATCAGAGAACAAGTCCATTTGCGTAAAGGGCAAAGCATGAAGTATGCCCACGAGGAAGGCTCATGAGGTCATCTTGCCCACACCGCCTCACCGGGCTAAAGCCGCTCACGGGTATTCCTACGGGTCCGGTTCGGACGGCGTCGCAAATGGCAGACGTTCTGTGTAATACCAGGCATTGCCGCTCATCCATGAGCGGATGATTTTTGGGTATGTCGTTGGAGAAATTTTTACAACAGTGAGGTTTAAATGAAAATTTCTTTTGATTTAGATGATACTTTAATATTGACTGATAAGGATGCAATATATGAAACTCCAGTTAAAGTCATTAAAGCATTTTTCTTTAAAGAGAAGCTACGAAAAGGAATAAGAGATTTGTGTGAAGAATTAAAATCTTTAGGATATGATATTTGTGTCTACACAACATCTGAAAGAAGTGTTGGTTATATAAAAAGTTTATTTGGCATTTATGGAATAAAGTTGTACAATATAATCAATCAGAGGGTTCATAGAGACTTGGTTCAAGGAAGCAGAAAAGAGATTATGCCATCAAAAGTGCCCTCAAAATTTGGAATTGATTTGCATATAGATGATGATATATCTGTAAAACAAAACGGAATTAATTTTGGTTTCAATGTATTAATACTCTCTAAAGATGATAAAGAGTGGAGTCTTAAAGTATTAAATGAAGCAAAAAGGATTAAAAAAATTAAAGAGTTATTGTAAATAAGAAAAGGTATTTGCTAAGATAAGCAATAATATAAGGCCACGGCGTCCTTGTCGTTCTTGCTTCGCGGGGCGTGGTACTACACAGAACAACGCATTTACATAAAGGGCTAATCATGTAGAAAGCCGCTGGAGAAGCTCATGAGGTCATCCTGCCCAAATCCACTCGTTGGGGGCGAAGCCCCGCCAAGAAGAAGGGCTACAAGGGTCCAACTCGTGGACTTTGTAAATGCAAGACGTTATACGGAAGACAGTGCATTTTAGCGAGTCTTTGAAGATTGATTTGTGAATATTGGAATATTGAAAATTAACATAGTTTATTAGTACATGTTATTTTAGATTTAATTTGTTTTAAAGTTAGCGGGAGAAGAATATGGATAACGTTGAAAAAATTATAAAAATACGTTCTTATTTAAAAGAGAATATAGGAAGAAGATTTACTGAACAAACCATAACATATGTAGATGATATGGTTAGGATTAGAGAGTGTGAATTAGGTTATTTAAACTTTGTTGGTATTAAGAAGAATAAAGATCTTTATCTTTACTTTAGTGAGCAGATAAGTTCAACGGGCAATAAAGCAGATATAGAAAAGAGTAAGTGCACTAAATTATTAGTTCAATTTTCACCTGTGTATGTATTTGATGCAGAAATTAATACAAAGGGTATAGCAATATATCATTTCAATACAAGGTCAGAAAATGGAATAGTTAAAACAAGATGGTTGTTTAAAACGCAGTATTTAATCTTATAGAATGGCTTCGTGGGGCACTGTCCTCCGCATAACAATAGGTATTCGTGAAGGTGCGGGTTAGAAATGTCATGTAGAAAGGCTTACGTGAGTCATCCCTTGTAGTGTGCCGCACCACAGTCCTTCATCGGGAACAAGTTCCGCCAGGGAGAAGGGCTTCGTGGGTCCGATTCAGGACCGTCGCATACCTGGGACGTTAGGTGAAAGACCATGCGGTTTTATAGTAGGTCTTTGAAGAAGTTTTTTTATAATTTGAATGTTATAATGGAGTGGATTATATGATATATTTGTTGGGAGGTTCAGCTAGAAGTGGTAAAACGACAATAGCTAAGAGATTTCTTAACGAGATGAAAGTATCTTATTTTTCATTAGATTATTTAATGATGGGTATAGCAAACGGAGTTCCTGAGTTAAAGGTTAATCCTATAAGCAATGCTTTTCTAATAGGTAGGCAGTTATGGCATATAATTGACCCAATGATTACAGCAATGGTTGAAAATGGAACTACATGCTTGTTTGAGGGAAATCAATTAGTACCAAGATATGTGAAGCAATTGGAAGAAAGATATGGTAAAGAAATACGTTCATGTTTTCTTGGATTTGCAGAGTCTAATCCTAATGATAAGCTAAGTGAAATACTAAATTATAAAGGTACTGAGAACAATTGGGTTGAAAACTGCTCTTATGAGGAACTGGCTGTTGAATCTGAAAAGTTAATAGATTTTAGTAAAGGTGTTAGAGAAGAGTGTAAAAAATATGGACTTACATATTTTGATGTTTCATCACATTATGATGAAATTGTCGGTGAAGTAGTAGAATATCTAAAGAAGGCTTAATTAGGAACTTTTATAAAAAGCGGGTACAGCTTCGCGGGGCATGGTCCATCACCTAACAAAAGATTCACACAAGGGCGCGTATGAGAGAGCATGAAGCAGTCCTCAGAAGAATGAACACGAAGAAGGCCTCTCCACATTCCTTCACCGGGCCAAAGGCCGTCAAAGAAGAAATGCTCTGCGGGTCCGGTTCAGGAACGTCGTGAATCAGCAACGATCTCCGACATATCCTGATTTGTCCGCCATCCATGGCGGAATTTTGACAGGGTAGGCTCCGGAGATGTTATTTGAGATTATTTAGAGGAGAAGTTTGATGAGTAATAATGAAGTTAAGGTTTTTTCAAGGAAAATTAATAATAAGAACGTTTCTCTTCAATGTATAGAGAATTTATCAGGGCAAGCAGAATTTTTATTGGAGTTAATTGAACAGGAGCAAGAACATACAAATGTATTGAAGGATAATTTTAAAATTCAAGTTGGATGGTCAATATATACGGTAAAAGAACAGAACGGAGGTTTTATTTTATTGTCTCCTGATTATGAAAAAAACCCTTTTCAGGATACAACTAAAGACTTATCGTTATCAATTTTTGTTCAAGTTCAGCAGAATATAATTTTGAAAAAGGCTAATGTTGATGGTGAACCTGTATCTTTTCAAGATACAATTGTAGTTCTTAAAGATGCTCTAAATTCTGATTCAGTTTATATGGAGCGTAAAGAAAAATGCAAAAAAGGTGATTCAGGCTGGTATCTTGGTTTGATAGAGGATGACGTTATTCCACGAACAGTGGAGGATTATAAGGCTATATATACTTTCCAACTATTACAATTGAAACCTCATTTACTTCAACTTTTATCATTACCAACTGGTTGTCTTGCGATAATTAATGGTACTAAAATAGAAGAAGTAATAGATAGTAATGATAATCGCTTAATATAAGATATTTGTGAGGAATTCCCGTCCGTGGGAATTTCTGAATCACTGGTCAGGATACGTCGGAGATCAATGCATGGCAGTAAAGGTGCGGGTTAGAAGAACACGAAGTAAGTTCTCTGGAGAAGGAGCATGAAGTAATCCGCACCACACCGTTTCGCCGGGCAGACAAGCTGCCACTCACGGGTCTGTCTAATAGGTCCGGCTCAAACGGCGTCAGCCATGCCGGACGTTCTGTGAAATACTACGCATTCGTCCGCCCATCCTTGGGCGGGTTTGCTAGGGTGAGTTTTTGTAAGAAAAATGTTTTGGAGGAATTCGTATGGATTATATTGCTAGTAACAAAGAAGCATGGGAAGAAGCTTTTGATAATCGGTCAGAAAAATGGGGAGAAGATATAGTTTATCGGCTGAAAAATGAAGAGTATCCTTTTATTGAAAAGGATTTGGCTAATGAACTAGTTAATAACGATTTAAAGGGAAAAACGGTAGCGCAATTTTGTTGCAATAATGGTAGAGAACTATTCTCAATAATGAAGTTTGGCGCTTCTAGTGGTTTTGGTTTTGATATTGCTGAAAACATGGTTGCTTTTGCCAACAAAACTGCAAAGGAACTTGAGATTAACTGTACTTTTATAGCTACGGACATACTTAGAATTGATGAGAAATATCATGATAGCTTTGATTACATATTTGTAACTGGTGGAGCTCTAATATGGTTTAAAGATCTCTCTATGTTTTTTAGAAAAGTATCTTTGTGCTTGAAAAAAGGTGGAAGATTAATTATTAATGAGATGCATCCTGTAACAAATATGTTTGCTACATGTGAAGAAGAATGTTATGATGAAAAAACACCAAACAAAACATGCTATTCTTATTTTAGAGAAGAACCATGGATATCAAATATTGGTATGAGTTATATTACTGGGAAGAATTATAAGTCAAAAACATTTTATGATCATGCGCACACATTTTCACATATAATGAACTCAATTCGTCAAAATGGTATGTCTTTTAATAAATTAACTGAGTTTAATTATGATATAGTAGGCATGTTTGCTGAGTTAAATAATACTGGAATTCCATTATCATATATTTTAGTCTGTGATAAAAGTTAAGTTAATATAGTGCTCAACGTCCTGTTGAGCTCTGCCTCCGTGGGGCGTGGTACTTCATAGAACAAGTCCATTCAAGTAAAGGGCAGAGCATGAAGAACATCTACGAAGTAGGAGCATGATGTCATCCTGCCCAAATCCATTCGCTGGGTTTACACCGCCAAGGGGTATTCCTTTGGGGTCCAGCTCGTGGACTTCTTGAATGGCGGACGTTATCGGAAATCCTTTCAAACCAATTGCTGATTTTAAGTATTTATTTTTTAAAGTATTTATGTAACATTTAGTTTGAAATTATGACTAAAGAATATATAAGAGATTTATGAATGAAATTAAGATTTTTGATAAGTTCAATAATAAAAGAAGGAGTACGAATGGAGAACAAGAATGAAAAGGAGAACGTTCTACTAATAATAAATAACATTATTTATATTCTATTATTATCATGTTTATGCTCATTTATAATATTTGTTGCTCTTTTTGCTACACCAGAACAAAATTATAAACATTATGGGGTTGGGTCGGTTGCTATACCTTTATTATTGCTAAATAATATATGTGGGTGGATAATATGGAAGATAAATGGAAAGCCAATAGACTCATATAGTAAATGGAAGTATACTGGTAATAGTGGGTTTGGAGTTAGGGTAGTAGAAATTATATTTGTATGTTCGGTGATATTTGCGTTTATTATGAGTTTTAAGTAATTAATAGGTTTCTTTATAGCAAGATTTAGTTTGTATACTAACACTCATTAGATGTTCTACATAATAGAAGGTTATATGAGTTAGTGGTAATTTGTGGTGTAGGGCAGACGGACTTCCGATAACAACGCATACAAGGGTAGAAATGAATCACGGGTCGCTCACCAAACCTTTTCGGGGACATAGGAGCTATGTAACCCCTCAAAGGCTTCTTGTATGCAAACGATATATGACATGCTTCTGAATAAAAAGAGCCTTTGAAGTTTTGGTGCAAAGTTGAAGTTGAGGAGAATTATATAATGAATGATAGAATTAAAGTGATTCAGGGAGATATAACAAAGTTTGAGGTAGATGCAATAGTAAATGCAGCTAATACAAGTTTGCTTGGTGGTGGAGGCGTAGATGGGGCTATACATAAAGCAGGTGGAAAAGATATATTGGATGAGTGTGTAAAAATTAGGAATAGACAAGGTGGATGTCAAACGGGTGAAGCAGTTATTACAACTGCAGGAAAATTGAAAGCGAAATATGTAATTCATACAGTTGGACCTGTATGGAGTGGTGGTCAAAAGAATGAAGGAGAATTACTTGGGAATTGTTATACCAATAGTTTGAAACTAGCTATTGAGAATAAAGTTCAAACAATTGCATTTCCTAATATAAGCACGGGAATATATAGGTTCCCAAAAGATATTGCAGCTAAAATCGCAGTTAATACAGTGTCAAAGTTCTTGGAAGTTGAATCTACGATAAAAGAGGTTATTTTTGTTTGTTTTGATGATGAAAACTATATGAGATATTTAGCATTGACGAGCCAAAATTGAATTAAGAAGAATATTAGAGATTTTTGTTTTTTAAGGAGCACGTCACATATCAATGCGTCTACACAAGGGTGCAGTAAGTAAATTCACGAAGAAAGGTCTCTGGAGATTGAACATGTAGAAGGCCTGCACCACATGCCCACAGCAAGATGGAGCTATCTAAGCTTCGGGCACGTCGCAAATGCAGACCGATATATGGAGTTCCCTGCTTGCCGCCCCATCCGTGAGGCGGATTTTGGCGGGTTTGCCTATGAAGTAATTGTCGTATTAATTGAAATATTTAGTTAGTATTTGGAGGGAAAATTTTGACACACGATGAGATGATTGAACGTTTGTTTATTGAATACCAACGTGCTGATAAAAAAAAATATGTTGATTTATTTCTAAGCGGCCTATCAAATCACAGAATATATTTGGGAATGGCCGCTTTAGGATATATGCGCAACTTCCCTAAACATAAGTACTGTCTATTAAAAGATTGGGTTATGGGAAATGGGCAAAAAGCCATCCAACAGCAAACTAAACTAAACGTACTTGAAAGAGCAGTACTGTGTTTTGAAGACTTATCACCTGATTTGCAGTCAAAGGTTGTAAAGAATTCTTATAAAGGTATTTGCTATCCTTGCGAAATTTGCGCTGAGCATTACAACATAGAGTACCCTGTGTCGGAAGAAATAAAAAAGTATTGGCTTGAACATGGCAGTCTGCACTGCGGTAACGAATTGTTTCTCTTTTGGATGGAATACACAAATTCCTTGACTTTAATTCCGGAGCCGACAAAGGATGATTTTGAGATTTTACAGACCATTTTGAACTGCATTTGTTCTGCAGAAGCCAACGAAGGGATACGGAATGTACAAAAAAAGATTAAGCAGCAACCGTTCTATAAATTATGGTATAGTGGTATTCGCGAAGAGAAAAAGGCTGCCAGCGAATCTACAGAATATTTATCAACTTTTTTAGAATACCGGATTCAACTAATACTTGAAATGTTTGGCTTATGTGGAATCCTGCATACAGAAACCAAGCTTGCACCATTCTATGAATTTGATAACATTCCGATGGTAACAAGAAATAGTCACCGCTCAAATTGGGAACTACCAGTTGACTTTTGGAGAGGTAAGAACGGAATTGATAAAAACGCATTTACGTACTGGTTTGGATCGCAACCATACAAATTTACAATTGACACTTAGAGGGTCATTCTGAGCGAGACCAAGGATCCGAATTTGATTGAGGTATTATTTACTCAAAAGACCGTAATGTCGGATTTTAAAGAACCCTTTAGGAAGAACATGCATTAGAAACCTTCTTATAAACTCGTTTACTGAAAGTTCCATGACTTTCTCTTTGTTATTATCTCTATAATCTC
>JBMOLK010000105.1:0-1901 GCA_049325575.1 Bacillota bacterium
ATACGCAGGAAAACGATCATTTGCTTGCAATTGCGAAGAAAATAATGGAAAATGTGGACTGGCGCCACCTAACAACCGGTTCGAGCGGACTCACGGGACAAGCCCGTTCGCAGCTCAACCGAATGTTCGATGGACGCCTTCGGCGCAAGGAGATAAAATGGGAATCGCTGAATGGTTTGAAACATTTAATTCAAACATTAGAATGAGTAGCTCTATAATTGAAAACATTTCTTATAGGTATAAACGAATAACATCTCAACTTAATCAAGACTATTACTATACTGATTCAGATACTTATCACAGTCTTTATGTGGGATCATATGATCGTGACACGGAAATATTTACAAGCGACATTGATATGCTTTTTCAGTTACCTTATTCGGTATATGAGAGATTCACTGCATACACAAATAATGGCCAATCAGCTCTGCTTCAGGAAGTTAAGAATTCAATCGAAAAGACTTATAGATCATATATGAAGGCAGATGGCCAAGTAATTGTTATAAGTTTTACTGACGGTATAACTTTTGAGTTGGTTCCAGCGTTTTTAAACAAAGATGATTCATTCACTTTCCCGGACTCTAATAATGGAGGAAGTTGGAAAGTAACGAATCCAAGGCCGGAGATAAAAGAAATATCCGAAAGTAATTTGACTTGGAATGGTAACTTAAAAACTCTTTGTAGAATGGCAAGGGCATGGAAATCAAAATGGGATGTCCCAATGAGTGGATTGTTAATAGATACTCTAGCCTATAATTTTCTTGGTCAATCTGAATATAAGGACAAATCTTATATTTACTATGACTATATTACTCGAGATTTTTTCCTCTTTTTATCTCAACAAAAAAGCGATCAATCTTATTGGTTAAGCCCAGGTGCTCGGCAATATGTATGGAGAAAAGGTAATTTTGAGTACAAGGCGAAGCAATGCTATAATATAGCTTTAGATGCTATAAGTCATGAGAAGGATTATCCTTTTACAGCGAAATCCAAATGGAGGGAAATATATGGAACAAAGTTCCCAGACTGAAATTGATAGAAACTATACACTTCTTGAAAGCCAGATAAGGGAATGCTTTGGAAGAGTCGTATACTCTCATAAGACACATGAAAAATGTGCAGATATATCCTTATCAAGGCATAACCTTATAAAAATAATACAAATTGTTCTGTCAGCAATAGTAACAACAAGTCTGTTAATCAAAATATTTGGCGATCAACAATGGGCATTGATGATAGGTGTTGCATTATCGACTATTTTATTCGGAATTAATACTTATATAAAAGATTTCGATCTTGGGGAAATATCGCAAAAACATTCAAATTCTGCATCGGAATTATGGAATATTCTAGAAAGCTATTTATCATTAATTACTGATATTAAGATGAGATCAATAAAAATCGAGGAGGCTGTGCAAATTCGAGATTCATTGCAAGGAAAATTAGTTTCCGTATATACCGGATCACCAAGGACAATTTCGCGTGCGTACAAAATGGCAAGTACGGCTCTTAAGATAAATGAAGAACTGACTTTTACCGATGAAGAATTGAACAAGTTTTTACCTGAAGCTTTAAGAAAATAAGACATCGAACAACTGCTTCAACCTGACTCGGCTATGTCACGATTCTTGCTAGTCGTCGCTTCGCTCCTCGGCAAGAATCGCGCCATGTACGCCTCGCAGGTTAAGCAAATGTTAGGTGGGTGAAGGCAATGGGAAAGAATACAGAATTGCCAGTGGCACTTGAAAAAGAAGGGATGGGTTAATTTCGGCTTTTTCTCAAAATATGATTGCATACTATAGGAAAAGCTTTAGTTATATGCCATAAAAAGGTCTTAGTAATAGGGTAAACGAATTGTATAAAAACTCGATTTATTGCCTATTTACAGAAACTGGGTTATC
>JBMOLK010000106.1:0-1901 GCA_049325575.1 Bacillota bacterium
TATCCCCTCCTTATAGTTATAATAATATTATAACTATATCTTGACAAAAAGTCAAGCTTTTTTTGCATTTTCTTGATTTTTTTAAAGAATAGTTATATCAAAAGCGGGAATTTAGGTTCTAACTCAACTATGATTAGTCAGATGGGTAAAAGGGCAAGAAAAAAGGTAGCAGAAGAATTTAATGCCCAACTACATTATCAAAAATTGATGAAGGTTTATGAGAGGATATATTCATGAAGATTGCCTATATAGTTATTAAAGGTATGACTTTTGGTGGTGGGATAGAGAAATGGACAGAAGAGGTTGGCTCAAGGCTCGCTAAGAAAGGACATGAGATTATTGTTTATACAATGAGACATTATGATGAGGCAAAAGACAGATTATATAAAGGGATGAAGATAAAGACGGTGCCAACATTGAGAAGTAGAAGCCTTGAAAAGATAACTGCCACTTTTATAGCCACTTTAAAGTGCTGTTTGGAAAAAGAGATTGACATTGTTCACTTTCATGCTTTTGGTCCTGCAATGTTTTGCTTCATTCCTCGAATATCTGGCAGGAAAGTTGTAGTTCAGGGATATGGTTTAGAGTGGAAAAGAGCGAGATGGGGAATTGTGGGTAGATTGTTTTTGAGAGTAACAGAGATTCCATCTGTAATATTTCCCAATATTGTAACAGTAGTTTCTGAAGTTCAAAAGAGATATCTGATGGAAAGATATGGTAGAGAAAGCATCTATATCCCGGAAGGTGTTAATCTTCCTCAGATAGAGAAACCGGATTTGATAAAACAATATGGGCTTTATGGTAATGATTATATTCTTTTTGTAGCAAGACTTGTCAAGGAAAAGGGTGCTCATTATTTAATAGAGGCTTATAATCGGCTCAGGCCTAATTTGAAGCTGGTAATTGCAGGTGATGCACGATATGAAGAGGCATGTAAATCCAGGCTTTATAAAATGGCACAAGGGAATAAGAATATTATCTTTACAGGTTTTGTTAGAGGTAAAATGCTTCATGAACTACTCTCCAACTGTTACCTATTTGTTCTTCCTTCAGAGACAGAAGGTTTAGCTATTATTCTTCTTGAGGCAATGAGTTATGGGAGCTGTTGCCTGGTAAGCAATATACCGGAAAACCTTGAAGCACTGAATAATTTTGGCTATACCTTCAGAAATAAAGATGTAAGTGATCTGGCTGAAAAATTGGCATTTTTAATAAATAATAGACAGGCGGTAGAATCAGTAAAAGAAAGGGCAAAAAACCATGTTATAGAGAATTATTCCTGGGATAAAATATCCTTAGACCTTGAATCATTATATAAAGAGGTTATCGGTAATAGGAGATGAAAAGATGAATAATAGAAGGTATTATGATTATGGAATTATTATTACTCTACTATTTCTTATCCTTTCTCTTCCTCTATACTTTGATCTCAACTTGAAGATTATATTTGATTTAGCTAAAATAACCGTGATGCGAGTGCTAAGCTTGATTATGATAAGTATCTGGTTGATGAAGGCTCTCTTGATTGGACATAGGTTTATAAGAACTCCACTTGATTTACCGATTACTGCTTATCTTTTAGTGAGTACCCTATCTACCATATTCTCAGTTAGTCCTTTATTATCCTTTATAGGTTTCTATAGAAGGTATGAAGGCTTATCCACATTGATGATTTACATCACCTTATTCTATGTGACTGTGAACTTTATAAATAACCGTAAATTTCTTAAACTGACCATCAATACAGCTATATTAGCCGGGGTATTAACCTCTATCTATGGAATCCTTCAGTACTATAAAGTTGACCCATTTAGATTTGAGTTGTTCGAAGGATTCAGGGTATATTCTACCGCTGGTAATCCAGCATACTTAGCCGCTTATCTTATTATGGTCCTCCCATT
>JBMOLK010000107.1:0-1898 GCA_049325575.1 Bacillota bacterium
CATAGATGATGTAGCCGGTTTGGTATTCAGAAGCCCACAGGTAGAGACCAGAATGGCTTGGAATCGGTAGTAACCCGGATTCACCCTCGAACGTTGGCCATGCATAGGGGCCAGTCCATTCAACCTCTATGGCGTTTGAGTCTTCCATCAGTCATGCTTCCTCGTCGTCTAACGATTGAGCTCACCTGCCCAGCACATAACTTGCTTATGTGCTGGGTCAGGTGCAGCGACTGGTTAGGCAATACATGTCTCCAAAAACATTTTATTTGTTATCGCTTGATATTAAAGGAGTTGCGTAAACTGTTTACTCTCTTTTTATTTACTCTCTTTTATTATTGCATAGGATGCTTTTCGAAAAATTGCCACATCAACTCTGAAGCAATAATATCCCTGTTGAGTTTTCCTACCTGTCGCTCCGGCAATGATGATTTACCACCCGGCCATGTGTGACCACCATCCTCCAGTGTCCACAAAATCACCTCTGAACCTCCCCTACCAGGACCATAAATGGTACAGATGGCCTTCCCTTTCCGAGGTCCTTTCACAGATTCTTTGGGACATCCATTGTGAGCAGTCCAAAACTGAATAGTTTCTTCTACACTTCGGCGTGGAATCTTTTCAAATGCCCTTGGACCAACACCGCCTTTGTAGACAACATTTGGGTCTGCTTTTCCATGAAAGTGAATAATCGAAATGGGCCTGGTTGATGTACCGATAGAAGGTTCTACCCCCAAAACTCCACTTACAGGTGCAAAAGCCGCAATTCTATCGGAAAGTTCCATAGCAAGTCGATAACACATAAATGCCCCATTTGAGAAACCAGTGGCATATATTCGTTTTTTATCAATATGGAAAAGTGTTTCAAGGTCATCCAACAATGCTCTTGTAAAACCCACATCATCTATCTTGTTCTTTTTTGCATAACCACAACAGACTCCTGCATTATAGGTAAGCATCCTATCCTCAGATTCCCCTGTGCCGGCAGGATAAACAACGATAAAGTTATGAGTATTACTAACTTCATCCATTTGTGAATCACCACGCTGTTGAACCGGATTTCCACCTCCACCATGATAGACTAAAACTACTGGCATAGCCTTTTCCTTATTATAGCTCTCAGGAATGTGCAGGTCGTAAAATCGTCTTCTGCCATCCGTTTTTATATATCTGCGATAATCGCCTGCTCCATATTGAGATTTATTGTAGGAAGAGAATTCTCCCTCAATTACAGGATAAGAAGGAGTTTTTGAAACTTTCTTTACTATCCTTTCTTTCACCCTTTCCCTTACTCTTTCTCTTATCCTATCTCTTATATTCCCTCCTTCCGCATATTCCACTGTCAATCCTATCCACAACAAACACCCACTAAATACTAATATTTTTGTCAACATTTTTATCACCTTCCTCTTTTAATCATGAACTTAGCTTCGCAATTGGAATAACTGTTGGCGGTCAGGTGCAGCGATTCGTTAGGTATTAAAGTCATTGCCTATTTCAACTCAACACCAGAAATTGATTGAAATTTTGTTGATAATTGTTTAATTATTTGCTCAAATAAGTCACAATCTTCTTCTGAATATCTAACTGTCGTCTCTCCATATCTAAGTGCATACCAAGCGTCTTTTAGTCCAGAAACGAGATCCATTATTTGTTTGGTTTCCGCAAAATGATTGAATAAATCAATCTGGTTTTGATAGTCAGATATGATTTTAGGGGTATTGTGTTTGTATTTTTTTAAATCAAAACTATTGTTTTCATATAATGCAACTGATTTCAGCATAAGTTCCAACGACATATGCATTAGTGGCAAATGTACAAACCAAAAGCCAATCGGCATCATTTCGTTCATTACTTTACTTGTCTTATAATATGCGATCCCAGCGTGGGCTAACATTGTT
>JBMOLK010000108.1:0-1894 GCA_049325575.1 Bacillota bacterium
TTCGGAAACATCTGGTAACTTATTAAAATTCCAAGTTCCATTAGGTTCCTTGAATAGCTCAATGTGTTTGCGAAAATGACCGTTCAATCCAAACTGAGATTTATATTCGGCTCCGCAAATAGAACAGACAAACTTCTTTTCTTCTTTAGCTTCAGCCAAAATTAGTGTTCCTTTCTGTGGAAAGTAGTCACTTCACCAATGCAATCTATATTATACTATTACAGTAAGCTTTTGTCAAGAACTATCTGTCTTTTCTTGACATTTTTTCGTAAATAGTGTATAATTGAAATATGTATGAAAAAGAATTAGAGGATTTTGCTATAAAACATAACCTGAAAATTCACCCAGAAAGAGATTTTGCGAAATGGGCAGAGCTTATAACTGCTTTAGGACGTTGCCCTTGCAAAGTAGACAGGCCATGTCCTTGTAGTCAAGCCCTAGAAGAAATCAACCATCACGGTCACTGTCTTTGCAAATTCTTTATGTCCGAAGAATATTTTGTAAAGTTTTCAGAACAACTTAAAAACAAAAAGGGAGGTAAACGTAATGCCAAAAACTAAGTCACCAGAAGAAATAGAAGCTATAGAAGAAACTGAGGAGATTGGCGCTCAATCTGAATTAGCAGAACTTCACTGTATTGGTTGTGGGAGATTGCTACTTAAGGAAGCTATGTTAATCGGTAAAATAGAAATAAAATGCGGGTCCTGCGGTGTAATTAATACCGTAGAAAAGACCGTGATTACAACAAAGATAGATGTAAACAGAAAATTTAAAAAGAAAGGAAATGCTAAAAAATGAATGAAGAAAGATGCCTTCCTTGTGAAATATCCGTGGCTGGTGGAATGCTAATTAAGGATCATTGTAAAAAAGACTGTAAAGAAATAGCCGAAAAGTTCAGTGAAGGAGAAATGAGCTTAAAAGATTTAGCTAAAAAGTTGAATGTACCCAATGAAGAATTAAGCCTTTTTAGCAAACAGGGAATAGATTTAGACATGACATTAAAAAAAGCAGTTGACATAGAAAACAAAGTATGATATAATAAAAATGTCTATAAGAAGATCGTAGAGGCTCGTGAAGTCCGTAAGATTTAAATTGCCCCATTAAGACTCTTTGAAGTCATAGGCAAAATAGACAAAAATTTAGGCTGTTTAAGTCTAAAAATTATGACGATAGGAGGTATTAAAAAATGGCAGCTATTCCGTTGAGCGATTTAAGTCGTGCAATAGCTTATAATTCTGTTCCCTGGGCAAAGCAGGCAATGACTATTAAGAGAGCAAGTTTTCCGAAAGGTGTTACCCCTCCTCACTTGGCTGCATACACTGATAAGTTCAAGGAAGCGGTAAGTGCCTGCAAGGCAGGCATCAAGAAAGGACAGGGAGCCGCTACCGTAAGAGGCTTTAACGCTTGCATCTCAGCAAAGCTTAGGTAATTAAGAAGTTTAGTCAACTATCCTTTCTAAAATCTAAAACGAACTGATATTTTAGAAGGGGTTTTCTTGGCTATCTCAAATAAAAAAGGGAAAGTCGATTTTCGGCTTTCCCTTTTTTTATACTATTACCCCGCATTGCGTTATCCGCGAGAATGTTACATAAGGCTCGATACTGGATATTCGATATGGAACACTGGATCCTTTACCTACATTAAGCATCGAGCATCGAGGACTATTTGGTTGCGGCCAAAGGCCGCGCTACGCCTTCTTAATATAAACAATACAATTTATGAAAGAAAATTTTTTCATTTTTATAATTTACTATATTGTAATGACTTACTATTTTCCTGTATACAGGAAACACAATAATCATTGTGTTAATAATATTTAGATTTTATAACTTGTTGAAAATAAAATATTTATAGATTTATGAAAAAATTATGGATTATATCAAAAATAATGATT
>JBMOLK010000109.1:0-1894 GCA_049325575.1 Bacillota bacterium
TCTTCCCCAACCGAAACTGCTAAGGCAGCAAGTTTATACGAGAATTTATCCACCTTATCGATTAAATAATGTATATAGGCTTTACCGGTCATCAAGATCTTTGTCTTTAATCCCTCAATATCTGAAGGGCTTTTAACAATTTCGACATCCACGCTTACAGTATCTAACGGTAAGCTGCCGCTTAGGCCAAACTTCTCTATAAAGCTCTTGAACTCAAGCCTTTTAAAAAGCTCATAGACCTTTTCCTTGTTGAATTCACTTCGCTTTAATTCTTCAAACTCGCATAGCGAAGGCATATTTCTTTCAATCTTTGCCAGCTCTCTACTCATGAAAGCCTGATCCCTAAAATTCTCCAGCTTTTCTTTTACACCTTTTTTCTTAATCAGGTCCAGGTTATTATATAAATTATCCAGGCTTTTAAACTCTCTAATAAGGTCTAAGGCTGTCTTTTCACCAATACCCGGAACCCCCGGTATATTGTCTGATGCATCTCCCATTAAAGCTTTAACATCTATAAACTGCCCGGGCTCAATGCCATAAGTTTCTATTATGCTGTTATAATCATACTCCTCTGTTTCGGTTTTTCCGCCTTTGGTTTTAGGTATCTTTATTCTGGTGGAGGTACCCGCAAGCTGAAGAGCATCCCTGTCACCGGTGACTATTATTACTTCAACACCTTTTTCTTCGGCACACAAGGAAATTGAGCCAAGAATATCATCCGCCTCATAGCCTTCAAGCTCAAGCCTTTTTATGTTCATTGCATCAAGTACCTCCTTGATCACCGGCACTTGCACTCTAAGCTCGTCAGGCATTCCTTTCCTGTTTGCCTTATAACCTTCGTATTTATTATGTCTAAAGGTTGGTGCCTTAAGATCAAAAGCTACACAAATATATTGAGGGTTCTCCTCCTCTATATACCTATATGTAATATTTATAAATCCATAAACTGCATTGGTAAACAGCCCGTCGGATGTGGACAGGGCAGAAATCCCGTAAAATGCCCTATTAAGTATGCTGTTCCCGTCTATAACCATTAACTTTTGCTTATTCATTACCAACCTCTCAACTTATATAGATTGTACTGAAACTTATTTTAGCAAACCACATTACATATTACTATCATTTCTCATTTCTTTTTGTTTATCCAATGTTTTTAACCAGACCATCATCATCAATTATTAAAGATACGCTTTCTCCCTCTACATACTCACTTTCTCCCGCTTCCACAGGTATACTGATCTCAAGGCCGCAGTCATTGGACAATAAGACTGCATACCCGTTCTCAATCCTATCTACTATTGCATTTATTACCATAGTTTTTATCACCTTTTTTTCTAATGTTTTTTTATAACTGTAAAAACATACAAGGATATTTTACACAAAAAAAAAACAGCCGTAAACAGCTGTTTTTATTTTTTAGTCTTTTGGAGTAATGAAAGACGTAAAATCAAGTGTCTCATGGATTATGTATTTTTATTTTAGACTTTCTGACACAAACTCACCTTCATCACATTCAAGTCTATAGATCAATTTGTCAAGCATATTCTTATTGTGATCATCTATGTCTACGATTTCAAGACCATATTCATTATATAATTCTCTACCGATAACCCTGGTTATTTTAGCCTTAAACTCAAGGTTTTGCGCCTTGTTGATTGAAGCACTGACAGCTACATTTACCAGGCTTTCAGGTTCAATATCCTCTCTAAAAACAGCTCCTACACCGGTCATGCTTATATTTTTAATAATGGCATATACATTTTTACCGATGTCCTTTGGAAAAACTTTAGCCTGGAAATTCACCAGGTATCTTTTCGTTCTTCTGCTGTTTCTAAATTTACTGATTTTTTTTACCACTACCTCTACAAGCCAGGGATAGTTTATCTCAATCTCA
>JBMOLK010000110.1:0-1893 GCA_049325575.1 Bacillota bacterium
CCCGTTCTCCGTCAGCCATAGTAGGATTCTATCTCACCATCTTTGCTATATTACCATCAGAGAGGTGGGATAGAATCCACACCCTACTTATTATTAATACCCCCGATGTCTATGCTGAATAGTTACAGATAAAAAAACAATGGGGAGATGTAAAAATGAAAGAATCATTAAGATATTTAAATAATGCCAGGGAGATATTGAGGTCTATTCCAGTAGAGGACAATACCTATACAGATGTTAAGCCTGTCCGAGAGGCATTTGGAACAGCCTATCTGGCTATTTTAGAGGCAATAAATGAATATCTTTTAAAGAAAGGCTTAACCAAAAAAGAACTCCCAAAATCAGTAGATGCTTACAGAAATGCATTAAAAAAATATTTAGCCATTCATAATGGAAAACTAATGAAAGAGTTTGAAACTCTCTATGATGGTTTGCATATAGCTGGCTATTATAGAGGGCTTATTTATAATGTTGATGCGGTTAAATCTTATTTGAAAGCCACAAAAGATTTTATAGAAAAGATTGGATAAAGATGTGAGGTAAGAAATTATGACCTGTGAAATAGGGTTAAATAAAATACAAGAAACAGATATTCAATGCTGCAAACAGGTCGCTCCCTCCGGAGTTTTATTTATATTAGCTCCAGAATCGTGCCTGGTGGTTTAGAGATAATGTCATAGACAACTCTATTTATTCCTTTCACCTCATTAACAATTTTATTGGCTATCTTACTGTAACTATTCAGCATAGACATCAGGGATATTAATAATAAGTAGGGTGTGGATTCTATCCCACCCCTCTGATGGCAATATAGCAAAGATGGTGAGATAGAATTCTACTATGTTATGCTGACGGAGAACAGGATATGCTAACCATACAGTTGAATAATTGTGCTGAATAGTTACATCTTACTTAATAAAGAATGAGGTAATTGCGCCCAGTCTGTCGTCATAGCATCTTGAGAAGTAACGGCACGAATGGTAAAAACAGTCGACAGCAATTCTCGGTGAATTTGTGATACCTTGAAACCACTTGACTTAGCCCATAACCACAAAATTATTTTTCGCGATAATCTGTGGTAGGAAACATTGAGAATAAAAGAGTTGCGAACTTTTTCACCGAGAATTGCTGAACAGTCGAAATTTTTGTTGCAAATTTTTCTTAAGCGTGATATTATATGGTAAAATAAAGCAAAACGAGGTTGAAAAGATGGCTACGCGACAGGAAGCGTTAAGGTATTTGGATAATGCAAAGGAGATATTAAGCAAGTCTGGAATTGAGGAAAATAGATATACAGATGACAAATATGTGAAATCAGCCTGTGGTGTTGCTTATCTTGGGGTTTTGAAGGCTATTGATGAGTATCTTTTGGGAAGTGGTCTTACAAAAAAAGAACTGCCTAAAAAGGTAGATGAATACAAGAAGGCCATTCAGAAATACCTATCTGTCCATAATGGGAAACTTTTGAGGCAGTTTGATGATGTCTATGATCAACTACATATTGCAGGCTATTATAGAGGGCTTCTTCATGATGTTGACACTGTAAAGGCTACATTAAAATCAGCAAAAACCTTTATAGAAAAAATTGGATAAAAAGGGAAGAAAAAGTTGAAAGGGCAATTCGTGAATTTTCATTAAAAGAGCCAAGACTTGCCGAGTCTTTAAGGGCAGTCGGGCTTTAAATAAGGAGGTATGAGAAGATGAAAAAAGGTGTTTTGACAGGATTGATAGGGGTTTTTTTATGGGTAGGATTGGCTTTCGGGGATATACCGAAGCTAATCAACTATCAGGGTAAGGTAACAAACCAGGATGGGACTCCTGTATCTGATGGGAGTTATAGTATGGAATTTAAGCTCTATAATGTCCCTACGGGTGGTAATGCCCTCTGGAATG
>JBMOLK010000111.1:0-15370 GCA_049325575.1 Bacillota bacterium
CAGTTAGTAATAGAATGTTCTCCTTTGGAATAACCGGTTTAAAGCTGCTGGGGTTAATTATTTTCCATTTCTTTATTAATTCTCGGTACGTAAAGCCATGCCTTTCAAAGTCAGCTTTAATATACTTGCCAGGGATCGCTTCCCAAACAGTATAAGACAAATCGTTTGCATAGAATATCGAAACTAATGCATCCACTTCCCTTTCAGTTACTCCAACAAGGTTTGAAATTAGTCCGCCTAAGCTTAGACCAATCAAAATAACCTGACCACTGTTATTCTCCTTAAGCCACCGAATCAAGGCCCTAATGTCTGAAACAGCTTGTTTTACAGAAAGTAGTGTCCTGTCAATATCAGCACTTATCATGAGTTCTCCGTTATATAATGCCGAATCAGAGTTTCGCTCCAAATGATAAGGTAAAGTTGCAAAGTACATATTATAGTTTAGGCTCATAAACTTTTCCAAATATATATTCTGCTGCTTTTCGTGACCGGAAGCCCTCCAGCCATGTACGAAAACTACATTAATTGGACTTTTATTCTTATTGTTTATGTAATAAAGACCTGAAGAATAGTTGTTGCAAGTATCATTTATTTGAATTTCACTTTTAAAAGAATAATTTCCAATTTTATAATCCCCAAGAGTATTCTTTTCTTCAAAGCTTATTGCAGGTAAATGGGGGGCTTTATAAAACATGTCAAAATCTTCGATTTCACCAGACCTACAATTAAAATGCCAGGTGGAGCTCCTTTCTTTATGAAGCTGTAACAGTGCAAATCTATCTACCAGTTCCGATAATACTTTATTCACGATTATCCTTCTTTCTGATGTTGTAAATATGTACCTACCCTAAATATTATACATTTGGAAAAAGGTTAAGTAAACAATCTTTGTTGTAAGATTTGGTATTTAAAGATTTATTGATTTGGTATATATGAGAAGATTACCAGTTATATGGATGCTCCGACTGACAATTTCTAAACTCTTTAGGTGATAAGCCGGCATACTTTTTAAATACTTTATAAAAATATCCCGGATCAGGATATCCTACTGATTTGGAAATTTCACTTATACTGCAATCTGTAGTAGAAAGAAGTTCTTTAGCCTTGTTGACCCTGAAAAGACTCAAGTAATCAGAAAAATACCTCCCTGTCTCTTCCTTAAATAACTGGCCAAGATAATTTGCATTGGTATTCATCTTGCAAGCTAAGGTTTTTATTGATATTTCCTCCCTATAGCTTGAACTGATATATTCCAGAACTCTTTTTATCAATGGATTTATACTCCCTGTCTTAAGATTAATAAGATCTAAAAAAGCTTTTGAAATGTCCTTTAACCGCTTTACTATATCATCTTTTATCTGTAATTTAAATATATCTGAAAACGAACTATCCGGAATCTGTGCCATATCACTCCCGACCGGCAGCATACCTCTAACCAAGCCCATCATCTCTAAAAGAATCTCTAATGCTGCAGTGTGTATAAACGAAAGAGACATTTCCTTCTTATTCCCCATGGATAAAAAAACATCATCTATCCAATCCGATATTCCCTTCTCATCGTTTTGCGAAAACAATTCCTTCAACTTGTCGGTATTTTTATTTGTGATTATTCTACTACAGGAATGAAAGCTTCTAATATCCTCACAATCAAGAATCCTGTCCGAAGATAAAACAAAGCTGTATTCCATAAGCTTTAATGCACCGGTATAGCTTCTATGCACAAGACCGTAATCTTCCTCTATATTACCGATACAGATAAAAGCACGAAGATCTAAATGCTGGTTTATATGCTTTAAGCACTTCTCAAGCACTCTTCTTATAAAAATTTTCTCAAGAGGTAATTTTCTTTCAATAAACAAAGCGATTATATCTCCGTCAGGTGAACAAAATGTCAATCCCCCGTTACCCTTTTCTATGATATCCCTGCATATTTCGTAGGATCTGGAAATCATACAGTTTATGTTTTTCCCCAAATTATGCTCGTCCCTTTTATGTAGAATCCTTATAATACATGTACAATACTGCCAGCTGTCAAGATCGATTTGAATCATTTGAGATCTTCTTATAAGCTCATTATTATCAATGGAATTGGTAACCCACCTAAAAAGGATATTATCCCGTATTATGCGTATATCCTCCGAAAGATATATCCTTTTATAAAGACTGTTTTCAATTTTATCGACAGCGCTAATTAGAGTAGACAGTAATTCTTCGCGGTTTACAGGCTTTAGGAGGTAATTTTCAATACCAAGCTTGATTGATTCCTTAAGATACTCAAAATCATCATATCCGCTTAATACAATGAACTTTATCTCAGGTTTTTTTTCTTTTAATAGTTTTATAAGCTCCAGTCCGTCAATTTCCGGCATCCTTATATCTGTAATCAGAATATCCGTTCCTGAATTCTCTATGGCTTCCAGTGCTTCAAGACCATCGGAGGCCGAACCTATAATCTCCAAACCATACTCTTCCCATTGGATAGTATGTTTCAAGCCATCTGTTATAAACGGTTCATCATCAGCTATGAATACTTTGTACATCTGCTTCCAGCTCCTCTTTGGTTTTTGCAGGTATTCTCATTATGACCTCTGTCCCTTTGCCGGGTTCACTTATTATGTCAATTCCATAGTTTCTCCCATAGATTAATTTAATCCGCTCATTGACATTTACCAGGCCTAGCCCGCTCTCCTCATGGGTATTTTTATCATAAAAAGATTTCTTGATCTTATAAAGCCTTTCTTTATCAATTCCCTTACCGTTGTCTATTATATGAATATAAAGTTCCTTATTCTCTTTATATATTTTGATGGTAATGTGGTTACCTTCTCTTGCCATATTTGCAGCATGTTTAATACAGTTTTCAATCAGGGGCTGTATGGAGTGTTTTATAATACCGCAGGAAACAGCTTGCTTGTGAACGTCAAAGTCCACCGAAAGTGTACCGGCATATCGCAGCCGAAAGAGTTCAATGTACATTTCGGAGTACTCCAGTTCCTCTCTAATACTTACCACTGTCTTTCCTTTAACGGCACGTCTTTGTAGTTCTGAAAGAATATAAATCATATCCGCCACCTCATTTACTCCTCTTGCTGCAGCTCTCATGCGTATGGCCTCTAAAGTATTGTAGAGAAAATGAGGGTTGATTTGGGCCTGCAGTGCTTTTAACTCAGCAGTTTTTTGTTTTATTTCGGAAACGTAGATTTTTTGTATGTATCTTTCAACTTCATCACACATTGAGTTAAAATCAGCTGCCATCTCGCTTATCTCATCCCTGGTATGATTAACAGGAATTCTTGCGCTAAGATCTCCATTTCTTACTCTTTTAAAACCGTGCATAATCAGTTTGATTCTTTTGGAAAAGGTAATCATGGTCAGGAACACTAGAAATACCGCTCCTAATATACAAGCTAGGGATACTAAAAAAATGGTTTGTATAATAAGGGATGTGCCTTTAATCATCTGGGACTTAGGTGTTATTACAATAACTGAAGCTCGTGGATCATCGAAGGTCTTAGTACTGATAATATCTCCATTATTGGAATTTATAAGACCCTCTATTTCAGAAGGCTGTTCTTTCTGGTACTTACCTTCAGAATCAAAGAGTACCTGTCCGTCATCCGTATATATAACAACGTTTCCTTTAAATTTCACCTGATTTAAAACAAGATTGTTTAAGGCAGTTATATCATAATCAAAAGCTATAAAGCCGGTAACATCGGGTGAAAAACGGTCTATTACCGGGTATACTACCGTAAAAGCCCTGGGATTCTCTTTTTCAGTATAGTAGTTAACCTCATGAGCCGGTAGTATTTTTCGTCCCCATATGCCGGGCATGGCTTTATCAATATCACCCAATAACATGCCTGTACCGGAGGTCCTTAGAATATCCGAATAGATAAAAAACTGTTTGAGATCTTTACTGTATATACTTATACCCAGAGTATCCTTAGTATTGGACATGATTGATTCAAAGTATTTTTCAAAGCCGTTGTAGGAAGTATCCTGACTTTTGGACAACCTATCCAGTTTATACGCTAAATGTTCATTGTAGCCGTTTTTCATCAGATTGTCTATCTCTGCATACATGGAGGAATTAATGTATATTTGCTGCATAATGTTCCTCGATTCCCCAAGCTTTTGCTCAAGGTATCTGTCCACGATGTTTAAGACCTGCCCATTATACTCTCTCTCTTTTTGCTGCAAGGATATACTGACGTTTTTAGAAGTGGTGAATGCTACAACCAGAATTGAAATAATTGATATGGCAGAGTAAATAATAAATATTCGGTTAAAAAACTTGTTTTTAAAGTATTTGGTATAAAGTTTTTTAATCATAATTTTAACATCCAATCAAGACTTATTATAATTGTAACGCATTGAGTTTTACTGTGCAAATAAAATTGAAAAATCCTGTAATTTTTACATAAAACTGAAATTTTTAGACTATAAACTGCTAATAACCTGAAATAAACTTACTTATGTAAGAATATTAATTTTTAAGGGGGTATTTACATGAGAAATTGTAAGTTTGGTGTTTTTTCATTACTCTTAATTCTAACCCTTCTCTTTATATCTTCGTTTAGCCCAATTCCTGTTTCTGCCGCCTCATCAAGTGAGATTTCCTTTAAAGAAGTGGCGGACTGTCGAACCGGTTTTATAGGTAAAATTACAATCAGGAATACCGGGGATAAGGAAATTGACCAATGGAAGCTGGAATTTGACTGGGACAGGGAAATTACATGCATATGGAATGCAAGGATTGAAAGTCATGAGAATAATCACTATGTCATTACTTTTGCAGAGTGGAACAAGGTTATTCCAAAGGGAAAAAGTGTGACCTTCGGTTTCGTTGTAAGGCCGGGTATGGTAAATAATGAACCTTCAGGCTATAAGCTCTCCGATATCTATGATGAGCTGGCCAGGAAAGATAAAGAGTGGCAGGATTACACAGCTGCCAGGGAAGCTGAAGAAATGCAAAAATCATTTTGGGACTTTGCCATGTATTTTGGTATCAGGTTTGAATCCCAGAATCCTTTTACAATAGGCTATTCCATAATGGAAAAAGACCCTTTTAAAGATACTGTCAGTGAAAGATATGAAACTATCTATATCCCTACTGAAGATGGTATGAAACTAAAAGGAGCATTTTTCCCGTTGAAAGACTCAAAGGGTACAATAATTGTTTTGCACGGCAGGACAAGCTATGCGGCCCAAACTATACAACCCGTGAGATTTCTGATTCAGTCAGGATACCAGGTATTGGTTTATAATGCAAGAGTATGGAACTATTATGAAAACCCTAAGGAATATGTTGGGAACGTAGCCAGGGATATTGAAGATGTCGGGTGTGCCATTGAATACTTGAAGGCCAGACCGGATGTGGATAAAGACAAAATAGGTATTTACGGCTTTTCCTATGGAGCCAGTAAATCTATTGCTGCAGGAAGCAGATATAAAGACATTAAGGTAGTCCTATCCGATGCAGCAATGTCTTATATAGGTGATGTATATGGCGCCGAGAGGGATGCAGCCTGGCTTTTGTGGATAAAAGAATATTTTAACATTCCCCCGGAGCAGGAAATACCAAAAGAACTGTACGATACAATTGATTATACTTCTGCAATAAAGGATATTCATGTACCCGTACTAATCCTGCACGGCTTGAAGGACGATGTTGTACCTGCGACAGCAGCCAATAACCTGTACCAGAGTGCAAACGAGCCCAAGGAAATATATTATATGCCAAATACAGGGCACTGCAACTGGGCCTCTACAGAGGACAAGGCCGGATACGAAAGTACGGTGCTGCAATTTCTTGAAAATAACTTAAATTAAATTATATGCCCGGGGGCCTTAAGTCTCCGGGCTTTATTCCTTGTTCTTTAAAGCCAGCCAGGCATCCAGCTGTCGTTGTTCTTCTGCCATTACCCTGTCAAGTCCAAGGGATTTATATTTTGAGATAGCTTTAGGTAAATAGTCATCAGGGTCCACAGCTCCTGTAACAAGTGGCCCCCAGTATTCGGATGAAACACTTAGAAGAGCAGAAATTTCCTTTTTTACAGGAGCAGGGTCAAAGCTAAATCCAAAAAGCGGAGATTTAACCGCCGATTCATTGAATCTAAGGTAATCGTCCCAATATGTAGAGGGATAACTTGAATGAATATAGCATATAAACATATTTCCAACGGTAAACGGCGCTAACATATAGGAAGAATTATGCTGGTTGATACCTTCCGGAAGCTCAAATACGTTTTCAGACTTCATGATACGGTGTTTTCCCTCAATCCCAAACACGATAAGATTATAAAGATACTTGTCTGTATTTAGTAAATCAAGAAACATCATCGCTCTTTCAGGGTTCTTTGATGTTTTGGATATTGCAAGCATGGAGCCCTGGCAGTCACGGTTCTCTATCACCGGAGTCATAAGCGGAACTACATCCACATCATAACCAAATCTTAGCTTTAGTGTTATATCAGAGTGTGGTACATTGGATAATACGGATGCAAACCAGCTGCCGCTCTTTTCAAACTCCACCAGCTGCTTTAAGGAGGCTGCCTCTTTAGGTATATATCCAGCCAGATACCACCTTCTCATTGTAGAAAAATACTTCTTGTACTCGGGTGTATCAAACTGGTTTATAACCTTATAACCTGTCCTGTTATCATAGTATAAGGCTCCGGGAATATTCTCAATAATACTGTCAAAAGGCAGTGAAGGTGAGTTGTTGTATGCTGATTGAATGGCATAAGGCATAATGCCAGGTTCCCTTTCTTTTATGACTTCAAGCATAGGCTCAATATCATAAAAGCTTGAAATCTTTGAAAGATCAAATCCGTACTTTTCTACATATTTTTTATTGAAGATTACTGCATTTTGGTGAGCTATCTCTTTATTGGCGGGTACAGCATATATTTTCCCCTTAATGCGAGCTCCCTCTAGAAAAAGCGGGTTTAGAATCTTCAATATACCCTGCCCATGTTCTTTTAAAAGTAAGTCCAGCTCAATGAATGATCCGTTGGCAGCATTTTGAGCATAATTATTTTTATATGCTGCAGTAAAACATATATCGTATGGTTCTCCTGAAGCAATGATGGCATCAATTTCCCTATCATAATACTGCCAGTCAATCAAACGGATTTCCAAAGTTGCATTGATCTTTTCCTTCAAGTATTTATTAACTTCCTTTAGCACCAGGTTAGTATCCTTTTGAGGCGCATTAATGTGGTACCATACTATATGATAAGGGGGCAAGTTTGAGGACATGTTTTCAGCCAGGTTTTGCTTAACGGTTTTTTCAGTAGGTGGGCTGAAACGTGAAAGCAATAGGAAGGATAAAAAGCTTAAGATTAGAATAACACGCATTAGTATCCCAATATTTCTCACGCTCCTACCTCCTTTTTACAGATGGGCATTATCATTTTATATTATAACAAAAAAGTCCTTTCCCTCCAGTACCACATAAAACTTCCAGTATATGTACCAATACAGCATCCATGTTTTATACTTTATAACCCTATAAAATTGAACAATAGCGTCTAAGGAGCTATGTTGCATCTTTTCTATTTCACATATAACACCTACAATCTTTAAAAACATAAAACACCCTCTTATCACCCTTGATTACGGTTCTTTTAGTCCTTAAAATTTCCAACTTTTTTTCAATAGGTAATCTAAGATACTCAGAGCCTGGTGTGTCAATGAATACCCCATTTGGAGGACAAAGCATTGAAGAAGAATTTGAAAAGAAAACTCCCTGGAAAACCCTCTTATTATTGACTACTAAAACAAAGGGTTTATACATAAACTTCGATCTATTCTTAAATACTTCCTTATTAATACCAAGGTATGTATCATCCCATATATATTGGCCTTCATCAGAATTTGTTATAATAGGCTTATCTTCAAGAGGTAATTCATTAATATCAATCTTACTTGCTTCATCATTGTTCAATTCCTTTACAAAATATAGAGCAAAGGAAGTATTACTGTCATCTGTATCATTTAAGTCAGACTTAGGTCCACTACACCCAGCTAAAGTAGTAATAATTAGTAAAAAAAGAATTAAACATTTTGTAATGCTTTTAGCAGCCATTAATATTCCCCCTTCGTAATTTTATTTAAATTATGCCATAATTTACAATGAAATAAAATATTCTTTCAGGTAATATTTTTTAAGAACTAATATATCGTTATAGAATTGCTTATTGCATAGTTAATTGTTGCCGATAGTATCTTTATCCAATATATTTTTATTACACTTATAGGAGCTAAAGATGCTAATCAAAGGCAGCATTTATACAAACGATGATATTTGCAAAAACTTCAATGTGTATAGCCGCGGTGGTATAAGGGTCAATAAGTGGAATAGGAAACTAGTTTTAATTTCGAATTATGTAAATAGTACATACAAAAACTTCTGGGAAGATAATACACTATATTTTACCGGTATTGGGCAGGTCGGCCGTCAGAAGGACTATTATTATCCTAATAGATATTTGCGTGAGTCAAAAAATAATGGATTTGAAATTCACCTGTTTGAAGTCATGCAGAAAGATGAGTATACATATAGGGGTAAAATGGAACTAAAATCAGTTCCTTTTATTGATTCCCAGCCAGATAAATATGGCAATGATAGGGATGTAATTATCTATCCACTTAAACCAATTGATTTTTCTGAACCGGAGAACTATTTTAACCGTATATTTTTTGTCCATAATATATATGAGTATGACGAGCAATATAATTCGCAAGTACTGGATTATGTTGCAGATAGTGCAATAACGCATACAGTAGTTTTATTTCCGGTTAATAAATATACCTTTGAGAGTGAAGCTATAGACATGCCATCCATTTGCCCGGTGCTTAACACTAACCATGATCTGTTAAATGGATTGATAGAAGGTGATTTTGCTACTGTGTGGCCGGAAGGAGAAGGTATTTATTCACTTAGAAATGCTAATAGTTCTGCTGTGGCAGCCCAATTTATTGATGCATCCAGGAACTTAAGAAGTGAATTGAGTTTAGCATATACTAAAGCCAAAGATCATGATTTTAGCGGCGGACGTGTGCACTCATATCATGTAAATGTAGGACATGGCAACTGCAGCATAGTTGTGTATGAAAAAGATAATGATATTAATGTTTGGTTCATAGATTGTTCGACAAAAAGGAATCCATCGGCAGAATCGTGCTGGGGTAATATAGAATCATGCCTCAACCATATATCTAAAAAATCCAATATAAAGAATATCAAAATTGACAAACTCTTTATTACGCATGTACATTATGACCATATTAGCGGCTTCTTTAATTTATTAAATAAGAGATATTTGGATAGCAATACAGAAATATGGCTAAACCTGCATTTTGCATGGAATATGCCGTTTTATACAAGAATGTTGGAAGTTATAAAAGGGTATGACTTCTCCCTGGTTGAACCAATTTACAACTCTAGTATCAATGCTATTAAAGTGCTTTACCCATATAGTACATTGACAGAAGCACCTGGAAATGCAGTAAATAATACATCTGTTGTATATAAAATAGAATTAGCCGGAAAAACCATGATCCTTCCCGGGGATATTGAAGCGATAGGCTGGAACTTTTATGGTAAATGCTATGGCTGTCTTAAGGATGCTGACTATTACTGCATATCTCATCATGGAAGTCTAAACGGGCACGAAAGAAATGTTTGTGATGTATATAAAAATCATAATAATGTCTCCGATTGCTGCAAAAACAATGTCATTACCATTCTTTTGGGTCAAGATGGGGCTTACCCTGGCATCTATAGCGAAGATGTTCTTAGAGATTTTAATGACAAAGGTACTAAAGCGAGCTCAAGGAGGCTCCACAAAACAGAGATTTCGGATGAGAATGAAGTTCCTAAGTTTATAGAATTATGTTGGCACACTGATAAAATAAAGTATTACTATTAAGTAGAAGTCTTCCGATCTGTCTTTATGTAAGCAGTCATAGAATCCTTAGAAATAGGCTTTTTATCATCAAGATCCAGGTCTAATTACCGTCTACGAACTCTTTTATTATCCTCATAAATGCTGTTGGCTTTGCCTTTAAAAGAGCCAGGTCATACTCACTCAAACTTGTGCCCTTCAACACCCTTACTTTATTACCCTGTATAGAAACCAGCGCTCCCTCAAATTCAAACTGCGTTTGTCCTTCGTCATCTTCTTGGTTGCCATCAAATTTAGTATTTACATTACACGAGATCCGTTTAAGCTCTTTTAAGAGTCTGTATTCCTCTTTGTCTTTAATGCAAAGCTCCGATACATACTCGGCATTTTCCAGTAAGAATAGGTTTGTATAAATTCTAAGCCGGAGTTTCAATTCATTACAGCTTTTTACCGGGGTTTTTAACTTCTTCCACTGAACAACTTTGAATTTATAATATAGGGTATCGGGGTCCTTATTAGTTGGAATTTCAGTAATTTCAGCACGCTGTAGCTTAAGGACTTCCTCTATTTCTCCATAATAAAATACTCCGCTTTGTTCTCCAAACTTTTCCTTGGACTGATACATGGCAATAAATTTAAGTTGAAAAGCATTTCTGTCCCGCCCTATCTTTTCACAGGGTATATGATAAAAATTGTGACTAAGATTAACTGTGAACTGCTCCTTACTTCCAAGAGTCCCAACAAGAACATCCCTTCTTACAAAATCAATATTCTCCAAATACTCATAAGTACCCCTTTGCAGCTTGGCTCTCTCAAAAGCTGACTCTGGTGAATCTTCCATAAGCTCATCAAGCATTTCCTCTACTAAGGCAGTTGCACTTGGTAGGAAAGGAAGACCACCTATATTGACCTTTTCAATACTCCTATAAAATCTATGCTCCCTATACTGCTCTTCATTATTGTATGGGAACAGTACATAAGCTCCAAAGATGGTTCGCTCAAAATCAGGCCTATCAGTAGCATCATGAACAATAGCATCTCTATATCTGTGCATGGTGTTGATATCATCCTCTTCAGGACCGGGAAGTTGGTACGCCCTATTGTATAGACTCCCCTCCAAAGCAGGATTGATCCTGTACTTTGCATCAAAAATATATTCATACTTAATCTTTGATTTTTGCTTTTCTAAGGAAAGGATATTATCAGGTCTTTGTGGAATAGTGGGAAGCTTCCCCTGGGAAGGATTATAGACTAACGTAAATCTCTCACCGTTTCTGGGATTTTCATAAGAAACTCTTGCAGAGTTTCCTTTCTTCAAGGTAACAGTCAGACCCTTATAATCGGCTTTAATCAAATCCTGACTTAGCAGCTTATATTTTTTCCTAAATAAGCTGCTAAGCTTGATAAAGCACCAGTACTCATACAAAACTGCTAAATCCTTAACAGATATTTTAAATAAGTCACTATGCAAGGATAATCCTTTAATAAGGATAAGGTAGTACTTATAAACATCCTTGTATCCGGGAGCCATGTTTAAAATCAGAGATAATGCATTAAGCGTGTAAAGCTCACCTACATTTCTAAGGAAGCTATATTCCAAACGTTTCTGAATTTTCCGGTACATTCCGTCAATTTTTTGGAGCACGTACTCATCACAGTTTTTATCAAGGCAGGCATAACTCTCTTTAAATTTGACAAGCCTTTTCAAAACTGAATTTAGAATGTATTTTATAAATCTGTTTTCAAAAGTGTCAAAACTTACTGACTTTTTAGTCATTAAAGCTTTCTGTGGCATATAGTCATTGCCATCTATTAAAAGATATTGTGGCTTCTTTATGAGCCATTTTATAGTAGAGGCATTGCTTTTTCTAAGCTTATGAAAGGGCACTATCATACTTTCACTTTGCAGAACGTGATGAGGCGACTTAATTACAATATTTACAGCACCTATAAACTTTTCAAAAAGTATACTTATTATGCTAAAAAACTCTGTAAGACTGTTACCTACCGTCTCTCTGGTGCCAGACCAAAGGTAAGTCTTTCTTAGAAAGTCAAAAGCAAGGTTATAAATTTCCTGGTTTACATCCTGCAGAATTTGATTATAGTCCTTCTGATAATCCACTTTGGAAGGAAACACTTCAATATCAATCTTTAGAAAGGTCTTTCCATCTACTTTGATAACCAACTGGGAAAATCCGATTTCACTTTTAAAGTTCAAGATGCCTGATAGAACCTTTTGGGACTTCCCAACAGGTCGTACCTTATTTCTTAATAAACTATTCTCATGCCAAAACTCAATTAAACTATCTCCTTTGTTTTCAATAACAATTTCATAATCCTGCTGCTCAAAGAATAGAGGCTTTGTCCCAACAACGTTGGGCGCTGTCGGCATCTCTTCTTGTAGGAAAGCTGTTATAGTAAATTCCTCTTCACACCATACCCGAATCTGAGATAAAGTGTCCTTATTCAAGTTCAAACACTCTGCTTTGGGATGACAGGGCATACCTTTTATCGTTAAATCTAGCTTATGTGTCTCAATAAAGACAAGGTCCCCTTCTTTACATCCAATATGAGGTGAAGCCATCCTCTTCGAACCTCCTCACCATAAAGGCAATCTTGTAAGCAGACTGTTTATATTTGACTCCATTAGATTCGAGGTATGCAAACATTTCTTCACTTACGCCTGAGTCCTGATAGTTAAAGTTCTTTGTATTGTTATCAGTACAAATTTCGAACAGCTCCAGGAGAAGTCTCTTTATATGGCTACTGCTTCCCTGAATTCTCGGAAGAATTTTCTGCAATATCTCATAGTCAATGGCTTCATCAAAAGGCATTAAAGTATTTATTTCGTTATAAATCATGTAAAAGCATATTTCATCCCTTACCCTGTAACCAAAGTGTAGGCTTGACTTCTTTAATACATCGTTTATTTGTTTTAGCACAAGGATAACTCTATTAAAAATGTCTTGATGTTCTATGCAATCTTCAAGAATCAAAAAGTCACTCCTTAAGAAGTTGTTATGTAAATTAACCGACTTGTCCCCTTTATGACTGGAAAAGGTAAAATCCAGGTTCACATGAGAGAATTCAATAGTGTTTGCTCTATCCAATACCTTTTTACTAAAAGGAAAGGTAGTCTCGTCCATATTTACTGTGCCTATAAAGTAGACATTTTCAGGGATATACAAACTTCCATAAGCATTCCTTGCTTCATCATGGCTTCCGAAGATTTCACCAGACAATAGATTATCTGTCACTATCCTATCCCCAGACCACTTTCTTGTTTCCATAACAGATAAAATATCGCTGAGGTAGTATTCTACTCTTGCTAGATTCATCTCATCCAGGCAAATAAAATAGGGCTCATGTTTGTTTTCAGCTTCCTTTATAAAACTTGTTAAAATACCGAGCTGGAAATTACCTTTTAAGTCACGGTATCCTAATAGGTCAGTAGAATCGGACCAATCCGGCCGGACTGGAATTAAACGATACCTTCCATTCTCTACTCTGGCGCCTAAAGCTTCAGCAAATAACTTTACTAATTTACTCTTACCAGTCCCCGAGGTTCCAGCCAAAATTACAAAAGGTTTTGATTTTAAGGCAAGGTAAAAGTTCTTTATAAGGTTATCATCATAGGTAAAGCCTTTGCTTTTTATGTAGTTGGAGATCCTTGCAACTTCTGTGTTTATATTAAAGGTGTATATAACTTCCATTTGAGAAATAAAGTCAGCTTCTTTATCACCTAGTCGAGTAAAACTCGGCCATTGCGTTTCAAGAGCTAAAGCTTGTATAATTGATAGAGCCTTTAAATTTAATCGAAACAGGTACCCTTGCTTTACACCACCTGTATTATCTATAGGCCCTTCTTTTATGTCTAACTTTAATAACTCCTTTGATACTTTATCCAACTGTATGTTCGGACTTAGCTCATGATATTCTACTTGTACCCATCGCACTAACCCTTCCCAATTATCAGTTTTCATAGATTCAGGTAGAGGTATTTCAATAGCAGGAGCTAATACTCTACTAACATACCGAAGGTATCCATTTGAATAATGTAATACTATATCATTATTCTTAAGTTCTGCAAGCGTCTCCCAATGATACCGCGGCTTCCCATCCTTTGCCTTAAGGGGAGCCCATATACAACCATCCATTAATGCTTTGCTAAGAGTACTACCCTGGTTAACCCACCATACATTAGGTAATGAGCTTTCTTCTTGTGCTGTGGTAGTTGAGACTTTAATTATATCGACTCTATAGCAGAAAGGGGTTTCTGTCTCGTAAAAGTCTAAATATTCAGCAATAGAGTCCGGTACAATAATTTTACTATTATCATTTTCCTCTTTCTTTTTTGATCTCTCATTAGTTAAATAACTATAGCTGGATTTTAGCTCTTGTATTAGTAATTGTTTTAACTCATTGTTTGTATCGTAGCGGATTTGAAGAGTATCTATGTCAATCCCTTTTCTCTTAATATTGGTAAGAAATGCATCATACCTATTTCCGTTAATAATTAAAATAACTTCATGCCTTTCACCTGGAGCTACGTGAAAGCCACCATTCGACTTTTCAAAATCCTCAATGAACAATCAACTTTTTTCCTTGCAATTAAATTTTTGTTATCACCAGGTTTAGACCAACTTCCAACTCTCTTTAGCATTAGCTACCTCCAAGATTAAGCATTAAACACCCTTATTTATTACTTCCTTACAATTTGGATAATTTACACAACCATAAAACTCCTTACCTGCATTTTGACCCTTAGCTGCTTTGCGTAGAACCATAGGAATGCTACATTTGGGGCATAGAACAGTTTCATCATCATTCTGTATTATTGGAATCTCTTGTGATCTATTAAGAACATCGGTTAGTGCTGTTTCTATTTCTATGTGTGTATATCCAGACTTTGATGAGATTCGTATTAACTTAAAATTTGCATCTTTGTAAACCTTTTCAATAAACAAATCTCTATTATAACTTTTCTTGTTTGTATGACTTATGTCATCAAGTTCTATTCCACATAATGGCTTCATTGTACTTGGATCGCATAGGAGAAAGTCTACATGTTTTTTAGCAATCTTATTGAAATATTTCATATAATCCTTCCCAACACCCTTGCCAATAAAGAAAATGTCCTTCAATCCCACTTTAGGACAAATAATTGCTTTTTCTCCCAAATATAGCTTTAAAGAATGATAAAAAGAGCACTCTGTATCAGTTAGGAAATTATCTGATATCTTATACGGAAGCTTATTGTTTTCAGGAACTTTTACATCTTCATCGTTTTTCTTCAGTATAAACTTGTCAATTACAAAATAGATCATTAAGGCTACTACAATTACCCCCAAAAGCAATTCCATAAAAACAACACCTCACTTATATTTATTTTTATCTCAATACATTATACCATATTATACATCTTAATTATGGTTACATAAGAAAATATTGCT
>JBMOLK010000112.1:0-87237 GCA_049325575.1 Bacillota bacterium
GCTTCGAAGAGTTATTTATCTGAACGAAATAGATAAGTATTCTCATGAGTAAAAAATATTTACAGATATGATAAGAGAAGCAGGGTTAAACATTGAATTGATGCATGATGTTGTTGAGGCTATAGGAAGACCTTTATAAAGTAACCACTTAATCAAACAGTATTATGAAGTTTGGCTTATAATTATCCAACGCAAAGTGTCTCAATGTTGAATAAAAAATGAAAAGTGAGACAATTTTTTTAAAAGTATTGATTATTATAGCGTTATATTGTATAATGAATGTGTCTCACAATATTAATTATAGAAACGGGTGAAACAAATGATGGATGAATTAATACCTAAATTAATACGTGCATGCTTTGATAATGATAAAAATACTGTTGAAGCTGTATCGTTAATGATGATAAAAAAATTGAGGAAAAGCAATCCTGACGTGGCAAAAGAAATATCGGAGATAATCTCATATATTAATGTAGGTGCACCCGCATACAGATCAGCTGATATTTTAACAGTACCAGTTGATAGAGAAACTAGATATTCTTTAGCAAAGGTTGAAGAACCTATTGAAATTCCACAACCTATTCTGAGTGATAATGTATGGCAAGACTTAGTCAATTTCCTGAGTGAAAGAAACATGGTAAATAAATTTCTTGAAGAAGGAATTACTCCACCTACAAGTATTATATTTAGTGGCTCTCCAGGTGTTGGAAAGACATATATTGCTAAATGGTTATCATATAAGCTGAATCTACCTCTAATATCAATGGATTTAGCTACCTCAATATCTAGTTATCTTGGAAGGTCTGGGCAAAATATGAAAAGTCTTTTTGATTATGCTAAATCATTTCCTTCTATACTTCTACTAGATGAATTTGATGCTGTTGCAAAACGCAGAGACGACATATCAGACCTTGGTGAACTTAAAAGACTTGTTAATATAATCTTAAAAGAATTAGAAGTATGGCCTAGTAGCAGCATTGTTATCGCAGCTACAAATCATCCTGAATTGTTAGATAGGGCAATTTGGAGGAGATTTGACCGTGTATTAGAAATACCTCTGCCCGGAAAAGATGAAAGACTCAATCTATTAAATAGGCACTTAAAAAGATATTTTGAGAATTTTGATAAAGACATTATTAACTTTATCACTTTATATACGGAGGGTATGAATGCTGCAGATATATGTAAACTTTGTGAACATATTAAAAGGAGGACAATAACATCAGAGTCAAACATCGGACTTCTTGCGATTCAAGAAACTTGTAAAGCTAATAACCTTGAGTCTAAATCGGAAAAAGTTAAGTTATGTGTTCTTCTTAAAGATAAAATACCTAATATTACTTACCGAGAAATTTCGAACATTACTGGTATTCCATTATCTACGGTTAATAGATACCTAAAGGAGGGTATAGAGAATGAAGAATAAAAAGCGTTACCCTATTATCGGTAAAGGGGAGGTATATATTGAGCCAGTGAGGAAAAAACAATTTGGAGGCCCTAAGAATATACCTTACACCTATGATCAAGCTAAAGAGAGAATGATAGGATTTATTAATAACATTGAAAATGAAATAACTACGAACAGCAATATGTTCTTGGATGAAAAAGTAGTATGTGTTCGTATGGAACCAAAGTTTGAAGCAAAGTCTTACATGCCCACATCACTATTGTTATCAGACCAGATGGAGATTATTGGAGGACGAAAATATGATTTTATTGATAACAACAATGCTACAGTCACTGGGTCAGATGATAAGGCAAAATTGTATTTTATGAAGGTTACAGACAAAGGCCTATTGGAACTTAAGAATGTTATTTCTAAGGGAACAAAAGATAATTTAGAAAATTGGAGAAATCAAATTGGTTCAATTCATTCTTTAGATCTTTTAAGTCCAGATGAAAAAGTAATGGGTATAGATGATGATTGGGTAGAAGGAATAGTTGAACTTATAATACATCCTATGGATAAATATACTAATCAAGCTATTCAAAACATAACAGATATTTTAGAAATACCCGTTGAAGAGATGGCAATTAGAACTTATGAAAGAGGAATTACTTTTATTAGTGTTAAGTGTAGCAAAAACACTATTGATAAAATTAAATTCTATAATCCTTTAAGAGCTATTCATCCTCTAGGTCAAATACAACTGCCGAGCTTTCGAGGAATTAATAACAATAATGATGCCCCCCAACCTCCCACTGAGAGAAATAAGTCATCTGTACTAGTAGGGGTTTTTGATGGTGGAGTTAACGAGGAAATTCCTTTATTAAAAAACTATATTAATTCATATAATTTAGTAAATTCAAAACCCCATGATGATTATATATCTCACGGAACTGCTGTATGTGGTGCTGTATTATATGGCCCTTTAAATCATAAAAATAATACTGACACCCTTAATACTCCTAAAGTTTCTGTTGAAAGTTTCCGGGTCCTACCAATTGATAGCACAGATGATTTTGAGTCAGCAATTGAACTATATCAAGCAATTGACTGTATAGAGAATGTGGTTAAAGAAAGACCCGATATCAAAATCTTTAATTTATCTTTTGGACCCAGAGGAGCTATAATAGATGACAGCATAAGTAGATTTACTTATGTCATGGATAAGCTAACTTATGAAGCTTCTGATGGAATTAATCCAATCTTTTGTGTAGCAGTAGGTAATGATGGCAATTTTGAGAGCCCATTTAATAGAATTCAGGCTCCTTCTGATATGGTGAATGGTTTAGGCATAGGTTCTTATACATATGGTTCGGATGGTAAAAAAACAAGAGCTACATATAGTTGCGTAGGTACAGGAAGAGAAGGGTGTAAAGTTAAACCAGACTTATTAGAATTCGGTGGCAGTCGAGAGCATCCAGTTATTCTTGTGAGCAAAGAACATGGTAAGACAATACCTAATACAGGAACAAGTTTTTCCTCTCCAATAGTTGCAGGAAAGATTGGCCACATGTTGGCATTGTCAGAAAATTTAAAACCACATATGGCAAGAAATTTATTAATACATTCGGTGGATTCAGAAGAGGATAATTATGATATAGAAACAGGATATGGTTTTTGCCCATCTGATGTTGAGGATATTTTAATGTGTAATGATAAGAAAGTTACAGTTCTATATGAAGGAGAAATAATGTCTGCTCAAAGTATAAAGTTACCTATATTTATACCTAGCCTTTCAGATTCTAAAGGAAATGTAACAATTACTTGGACAATTACAACTGTGGTAAACCCTAACATGAATGATACTGATTCATATACGAACAATTGTATTGAAGATACCTTTTATCCAAATGATTTAGTTTTTAATTTTTCTAAGAATGGAAGTAAACCAAAAAAATTAAATCTAGGAACTCCTGAAGACGCTTTGTTGGCTAAATCGTATATTGAACAAGGGTATAAACGTTCAGATCTACCTGCAAGTAAACCTGGCAAAGTTTTTTTAGATGAAGAGGAATTACGTTCAAAGTATTTAAAGTGGGATACTGTAGTAAAAAAGAGACAATCAATGAGAGTTAAATCATTATTAAATCCATTTATAGTATTACATGGTATGGGTAGAAATGGTTATGAAACAAGCAAAATAAAATACTTTGTAGCAATTACTGTTGAGATCCCCAAATATAGTGGTAATCTCTATGATTCCATACTTCAAAATTATAAGAACCTTGTTCCAGTAGAAATAAGAAATATTAATAAAATTATGGTGCCTGTTAAATAACCAAACCTAAATATTTTTTTTATTTTAAATAGAAACCAAGTTTCTATTTAAAATAAAAAACCCAGACTAAAGTCTGGTCCATTTGCTAATAAATAAACCATTTGAGCGGCTTACTTTTGGCTAGCATAGGATATATAATCGCAAATATTATTCTATCATAGGTGAGCACGTTCGTGCAAGTGGAAATTTGTAGAAAGGAGTGCTGCCTATGTGGATTTATAGTCCGTATATTACTGTTAAAGGCAAAAGAATATTTGCCAGTCAGTATGGACTCAAAGTTTTTAAATTTTGGGTTGATAAAGATAAAATAAGGAAATAGAACTAATAACACCATTTGCTAGCCAGGTGTTATAAAAATTAAACAATTATTAAGATACTAAAAAGGGGTGATTTTATGGCAAAAACAAAGGCTAGCATCAGAGGAAAGCAAGATAAGAAGATAGTACCTGTAAAAGGATATACTAAAAAAGATGGTACAAAAGTGTCAGGTCACAGAAGATCAACACCAAACTAATAAGTAATAAAAATGAAAGTTCCCAGGGATTAACCTGAGGACTTTCATTCTTCTAATGGTAACTTATACGTAATTAAAGTTTACTTAGGTAGTCATCTGTTGTTTTGTTTGTAATTAATAATATGCATTGTTGTATAGATTTGTAATAATTTATTAAATGATGGACTTTTAGGTAAAATGTTTATATAATAATTTGATATAACAGCTTTAAATAATATATAATTATAGAGGGGGACATTTAATGAAGACTATATCAATAATAAATTATAAAGGTGGAGTTGGTAAAACTACCTTGAGTGCAAATTTGGCATCAGAGCTAGCATTCAATAATAAAAGGGTATTAGTTGTTGATTTGGACCCACAGACTAATCTAACATTCTCATTTCTATCAGTTGAAGATTGGCAATCTCTTGATTTACAAGGAAAAACAATCAAACATTGGTATGACGATTTTTTGGATAATGACAATGATTTGCCATTAAAGAATTTAATAGTAAGGCCAAAAAACATAAATGCTAAACTAAAAAAATTTAATTCTAACGGCGTTTTAGATATAATAAGTTCACACCTAGAACTTATAAACGTGGATATGGAATTGGCGACCAGGTATGGCGGCAACTCTCCTAGAACAATTAGAAGTAGCTTTTTGAGGTTGTTTTCTAGATTGAAAGTTGGACTGGAAGTTCTAGAGGAAGATTACGATGTTGTTATTATTGATTGTCCACCTAACTTTAACATTGTCACACAAAATGCTATAATTGCAAGTGATATGTATTTAGTGCCTGCGAAGCCTGATTTCTTGTCAACACTTGGTATTGATCAGTTAGTAAGACACATTGATCAGTTAACTGAGCGGTATAATGACTTTGTTGAGCAAGCAAATAATTCTTCTTGGGTAGCAATAAATCCAGAAATGGCGGGTGTTATATTTACTATGATAACAATCTACAATGGACAACCAATATCTGCACAAAGAGATTATATGGCCCGAGTTAGTAGAAGTGGATATAATGTGTTTGATACTTATATGAGAGATAATAAGACTCTGTTTTCCAACTCACCAGAATATGGAGTTCCAGTTGTATTAAATAATGAATTAACGGGAATATATCTAGATATACGTTCTGAATTAGAGAAAATTGCATCAGAGTTTTGTATTAAAGCTAATGTCTAGTATGTTATAGAGGAGGATGTTGAATGGCTGGTACTAAAAGAGATTATGAAATTGTAAGTAAAATATTTATGGATTTTATAGGTAGCTTAAGTAACGCAGAGTATGACAACTTACTGAATGGCTCTGCAACTATAAAGTATGTTGAAAAAGGTCTTCCTCTTGCAATTAAATCTGTATATGACGAAATAATGACTGAATTGCTAAAGTTAAAAACTCCTGAACAATATACTAACTATATAAGAGCTAATAAGGAGTTAGATACAAAGTCTAACCTATTTGATTTTTGCAAGTATTTCAGTATAGAAACAAAGGCAAAAGATACTCTTGATATGCTTATATCAAGAATCATAAATCACATAGAAAAGAATCATGATAGTTTGCTTTATGTGCTGGAGAAAAAATCTGACATACAATATAGTATTGATACAATAGCTAGTAAATTAGAAGATTTTATGGACATTCAGCAAGCTGTAGACTTTTTAAAATCTAGTGATGTATTATCGAGCAAATCGAATTTACTTAAATTGGCAAAAAAGCTCAATGTATTTATAGAGAAAGATACATCTCATGAGAATATATTAAACTCAATAATAGATTCAGTTGTAGGAGCAAAGATTAGATCTTTTGCAATTAGGAGAAAAATTTAAATGGTTAGGAAACCTAGTTCCCATTGGGTACTAAATGGGAACTAAAGAGAAAAATAGTCCCCAAAAAAGACCCGTAAATTTGAAAGGATAAAAATAACAAGTGTGGTTATATCAACGCTTGCAGAGATTTATTAAAGGTTGCAAAAGGTATTTTTTCTGACTACGGATCAAAAGGTTAGGGGTTCGACTCCTCTTGGGCGCGCCAGATGAAAGCTTGAAATAGTAAATGTTTCAGGCTTTTTGTTTATACTTACCAATAAAAAAAAGAGCCTTAAAGGCTCTTAAAAAGGCTAGTATAGTTTCACTATCAATATATGCTTGCAGTTGGAAATTCTTTTATTGTTCCATCGGCATACTTTATTATATTAGCTGCATCAAGTGAGGTTGTTATACCATCACCATCTACTTCAGCAGCTACCATTTGAACATTAGTGAGTGCCAGTTTTCCTAACAGGTAGTCACACACCAAATCACTGTCTTCTTTAGTGATTCCTCCATTGGCGTCAACATCTCCATAAGTAATTAGCTCAACTACTCCTGCCGGGAATTGTGTGATATCTCCGATAACATACTGGAATATATAGTTGCTGTCATTTGCATCAACAACGCCGTTGCCATCTACATCTGCAGCTACTTTTTGTACATCAGTAAATGTTTTTGTCCCGGTTGAATAATACCAGACCAGGTCACTATCATTGTAGGTTATAGACCCATCTCCATCCACATCACCATATACAATGCTGTTAACAGATAGTGTTTGGGATACAGCTCCTGTTCCGCCAAGCCTATTTTTAGCCCTGACTTTGTATGAGTGTTTACCTTTGGCGGCAGCATGGACATACGATGTATTTGATCCGACACTGAAGAAAGGTCCGTTATCAACACTTACCTCATACTCAACTGCACACAAAACCGGATCCCAGGCTAGTCTTATATTTTGCCCGTCTGAAGTAGCTTTCAAATTCTTTGGCTCATCAAGCAGCTTGATAGTTACCGACATGGAAGATGAGCTTGTACTGTTTACTATAATAGATACACCGCTGTCGCCTCCATCTCCAAAGAGTTTGCTGTTGGCTGGGGAGGTATTTGGACCTAAAGTGGTGTAAGAACCGCTGTAGAAAAAGCGGTCTCGATTCCACGTTTTATCCGGATCTTCATACCTGAATTTTGTAGCACTAAATTCATCTTTGTATCCCCTTACATGCCAGATGGCAATACCTCCACTGTTAGTCGATGTTGACAGCTCCGAATCGAAGCCGATAAACTGACGATTTTCTATAAGGAAGTATTCTTCAAGTATTTCACCATTATAAAATTCATAGTAATCAATAGGTATTAGTAATACATTATACTTGCTTGGATCATATAGATCTATAGAATTTACCGTGTAATCTCCTGATGAGCTTATAACCGTTGGCTGTGCAAATCCCATTTTGATTTTATGCCAGGCATCCAGATGACCACAAGCCTGGGCCATTAGACTTTCTGTGTATACATCTTCTGCAGGATACTTATATAAATCTATTGCACCCATATCATGTGCTAATTCATGTCTAATAACGCCAGTGGATTCCCCAGCATTATTAAATGAAAAGCCTGAATTTGAAATGCTGAATATATTTACGCCATCAAGGGTTATAGATGGGTTCAAGTTATAATAGTTTGCCCTGATCCATGGTCCGCCAACTCCGCCTCTTCCATTTGCTACCATAAACACAAAGTGAAGCTCTGTGTTGGTTATATATCCATCTCCATTTTTGTCAAAGTCTGAAAAGAATATATAGGGATTGAGGCTTTCTTCACCTGGTGGGTTAGCCAAGTAACTAAGCGCATCATGTGAAATTCTTTCTTGTTCATCGTAGTCCAGACACTTATTAGATTCATATATATTTGGATGCGGGTAAGGAAGTTTTACTCTTACAATACCATCATTAGCTGCACCATTGGTTTCTGCAGCAGGCTGCAAATCAAGCTTGCTTCCCGACACTTCCCTAAAGTAGTGCCTTACAGTGTCTCCTGAAGTTCCAAAGAATAGGTTACTGTACTCGGCATCTGTCATTTTAATAGTTCCGTCATACTCTGGGTCGCATCCCTCTCTTGGCAAGACTGACTCGGTAAACTCAACCAAGATGGTAAGTAATTTCTCCTGGCGTTCATATGTAGTCTGTGCGAAGGCACTTGTGCTAAAAAGCATCATTGACAAAAGCATTGATGCCAGCATAAGAAAAGCAATTTTCTTTCTCATATTCACTATTCCTCCTGACTTTAAATTATTAACTATCTTAATTATAGTACAATATGTTCAAGTCAGATTGAAAATAGTTGAAAAATAGTTGAATAAAGTTGAAAGATGAGTTTGATGCACTAGTGTGGAAGCTTTATGAATTTATTAAGCTTATTAATAAAAGTTTGGTGGGAATAATAGAACAACAACCACTACTACTACAAACGAAACAAAATATGCAATTAAAGGTTTCTTATAATGTAAAACCCATATGGGGAACATCATACAGTCCCATGCCAGTGACCACCACATATTCCATCCATACTTGTGTACTATTCTGCCATATTCTAAAAAAATCCACTCTATTAGAATATATACAGTTATGAACTTTGCAATACGGTATACTTGTTTTTTTAAATCTTTTGGGTAGTTGGACAATAGAATGAAAGCGGAAAAAGGAAATACTATAAAAGTATAAAACATTTCTCCCATTACGTGATTAAACAAAAAATCAGGTTTTAGCTGCCATAGAAAATGATTGAAATAAATGAAGTTGTATAATAAATTTGACATTGCCACAAATAGCATTGTAGAGTGATATCTTTCCCAGTTTTTCCAATCTCCCTTTTGCCACGCAGCAAATATCGTAAGTATAATTACACCTAAATGCATATATCATAAACCTCGAAAATCTTTTACATTAGTCCTATAGAATAAGTATTTGCATTTTCTATTGTTTTGACTCATAAAAAGATACTTTAAATTTGCTTAATTGTTCGACTAGTAACGACAAATAATGACAACTATTGACAGAAAAATGTTATTCCTATATAATTTAAATTAAGTCAGTAAATGTTGACAACCACAAATAGAAATAAATCTTTTAAATAAGAAAGTTTAGATCTGTCCCTATGGGAACCTTCAATAGACTTCTTCGCCGCGTTAGGCTACTTTCAACTCAGATTTTAAAATCGAGAATTAAAATAAAATTATGTTAATCTTTAAAAGATATTTACTCTGGATCATAAGTTAAAATAAAGTATTTATAATTATCGACATGTGAGTTTACGTCAAGTATTTACATATAAGTATCCTAATAAACTGGAATAGGAGGTTGCTGTATGAAAAGGGTTCTAATAGTAGATGATGCAGCTTTTATGAGAGTAGCAATTAAAATGATGCTTGAGAAAAATGGTTTTGAAGTTGTTGGTGAAGCAGAGAATGGTGCTGAGGGTATTGTTAAATATAAGGAGTTTCAACCCGACATAGTGACCATGGATATTACAATGCCTGAAATGGACGGCATTCAGGCACTAAAGGGCATTAGACAGCACGACCCTGATGCCAAAGTTATCATGGTATCTGCCATGGGACAGGAACCAATGATTAGGGAGGCGGTTAAGAGTGGAGCAAAATCCTTTATTGTAAAACCTTTTAAAGAAGATCATGTGGTACAGACTTTGAATAAGGTCTTAGGGGTCTAATCGATTGGAACAGGGAATATGGTAAATATATCAAAAAAACAGGGATGCAATAAAGCTTGTCCCTGTTTTTTTGATTTTACAAGAAGGAAATGAATTCCTTGAAAGCGGTATTATATTAGAAACCTTCAGATTTATAAACTGTATTGATGAGAACAGGAGTATTATTGTTAACATCCAGCTTATATAAATCCAGTTTTTCCTCAAGGGATTTAGCGTCTTGTGACCTCTTTCTTTCGCTAACCATGTAATAGAGCGTCTTGTCCGAGTAGGAGAAACCTATAACACTGGCGGAAGCAGGTGTATTTCCGGCAGATTCAGGTTCATATTTAGCTATCATATTAAGTTTGTCGTCTTTTTTACTTATTGTAAATATAGCTGCATATTTAGGATTTTTTATGCTGTGAGCCTCAAAAAACATTTTATCCTCAACAGAATACTTTGAGCTCTTAACTACCACATTAGGATAACCGTCCCTTAAATAAGTATCCAAATCAGACTGGTTGTAAGGGTAATTAATCATCATCAACTTTTCAAACTTGTCCTTTGGAACATCTCCGCTGTGCTGTCCATCAACGGAGATAGCCTTATATTTGCTTACAAGCTTACCAGTTGGTTCACCAAGCTCATTCTTACCTCCATCTCCATCAAAGACAACAAGCTCATGTACAATTATGTCATTAACTACAAGCATGGAGTTTATTCTCTGACAGGACACATTGGTAACTTCGGTCTTTTCTGTACCTTCAAGTGATTGTTTAACAATATAGAAGGCTTTATTCCTGTTTTGTATGGTATTACCGTCAGGAGTAAACTTACTGTAATATAAGCTGCCGTTGTAAATATTAATATTGGATATTTCCCCAGAGTCCAGTTCAACTTTGTTGGAACCGTCTTTATTAATTCTGTATAAACCCTTGTTGTCTGAATAGAATATATATTCATTTGTAGCACCCAGCATGCCGGAGCTCATTGAATTTTTAATGTTGAAATCGATGTTAACAGGTTTGTTCAGATTCTCGGTGATATATCCCGAAGTTTGTGTTGTTGAGTTACCTCCTAGTTTTAAAGCCAGAACAACAATTAAAATGATAAGTACTACGGAAGATGCAAGCAGCATCAACTTTGGATTTTTAGCATCAACTTTTTCAGTGCTCATTATAAGACCCCCTGATAGAATACTTTAGTATTTTATAATTGATATACAAAAAATCAATTCAGCCTTTAAATTATATCAAATATAAATACAGTTTGTACATATTATAACACAATCGTGATGAATATTGTATAACATTTATTTAACATATTTATAATAAAAAAATCTGATTTATTTAAAACTTTTTTATTTTAAGCGTGTATATATATACATAAGCTAAACTAGAGATGAAATATTCACGACTTCATCTTCCTAAGTTATATGAAGGGCGGTTGTTCCCTTGGAGGTTACGGATCAAAAAATAATAAGGCTATGTAAGAATAAAAAAAGAGAAGGATTTGATCTTCTATTTAAAAAATACGAAAAATATATATTCGGTATCTGTTATAACTTTACATACAGCAAGGAAGATGCTTTGGACCTGATGCAGGATGTGTTTGTAAAGATATACAAGTCCATTGATAAGGCGGATGAAACCAAATCAGTATCACTCTGGATAAAGAAAATTGCTGTGAATACCTGCCTGAACTTCAAACGGGATAATAAGGATAGGACTACAGATGTATCAATCAGCTCAACTATGGATGAAAGTGACAGGACTATTGAAGATACCATATCGGATAATGCGGATACAGAGAATGAAGTAATATTTATGGATACCAAAAAGGTGTTGGAAGAGTCAATCAAAGAACTTCCGGAAGAAGTCAGGATGGCAGTAGTCCTAAGGCACATAAAAGGTCTTAGCTATGAAGACATTGCAAATGCTATGAATTGTCCTTTAGGCACTGTCAAGACATATATATTCAGAGGCAGAAGACTGCTTAAAGATAAGCTGATTAAAAAAGGTGTTTGGGAGGTGTAACCGATGAATTGTAAATTTGATACCGATTTGATCCAGGAATATCTGGAAGGCTCTATTGACCCTATAGAAAAAATATTTTTGGAGGAACACCTTAAGGTATGTAAAAAGTGCCGGGCTGAACTAACACATTTAAAATTGCTTTTCTACGAGTTTGAGAGTATTAAAGATATTGAGATGGAAGTTCCAACTGAAGTTGAAACAGTTCGGGCTAAGGTGCTAAGTGACCTTTTTGATAAGGACGAAAGCGGGTATGGAGTAAAAGAGTTTGTCAAGCAGCAAAAGGAAGCTATAAACCTGGCAGCAGGATTTTTAAACTTTATTCCGGGAAAGAGTATTGTTAAAAATGGATTAAAGGGCGCAAATTCACTGGTAGGCTCTGCATCAAGGAAGGGAATAAAACACGGACTTAAACTGATTCAAGCGAGGGTATAGGAATGATTGTGTTAATAGCTATAGGATACCTGATTCTGATTTTACTTGTTTTACTGCTGATGGTTCTCTTTATTCCTTTTAATTATTTGTTTGAAGCCAGGAAATACGATGATGCTTTGATAAGGTTTAGGGTATCATGGCTTAAAGGATTGGCAGGATTCTTCTATATCAAGGCACTCAATCGTAAGGCATGTATGTATATTTCGTTATTTGGCCTGAAAATTGGAATTAATGCTAAAGGAAAAGCCAGAGAAGAGAAGGTGGAAGAGAAAGAGCATAAGGAAAATAATCTGCAGGATTTTTTGGATTTGGATTTTTTAAAGTGTTTAATTGACTCTTTAAAGAAAATATTAAAACATATTAAGCCAAAAAAGTTCATACTTAAAGGAAGAATAGGGTTTGAAGATCCTTATTATACTGGAACTGTATGTGCACTGACAAACATATTTTACACACAGCTTCAAGACGCAAGCATTAAGATTGAGACTGTTTTTGATGATGAGGTAATAGAAGGGGAATGTCTAGTCCAGGGAAGGATAGCATTAGTTGTAATTGCGTATATCGCACTTAGACTATACCTGTCAAGACCTGTTAGAATAAAGCAAAAAGTTAAGCCAAAAATTAAGGAGGTAAAATCATATGGCGGTTGAAACGAATTTTAACTTAAATGAAAGTATTAATGTATTATTTGAAAGGTTGGAGAAGTTTCTTACATCAAAGACTGTAATAGGTGAATCTATTCAGATTGGGGATACAACACTGATTCCTTTCATCACTACAAGCTTTGGACTTGGTTCGGGTGGGGGAGACGGTAGCGATGGGAAAGGCTCCGGCGGAGTTGGCGGGGGTGCGGGAATTGGCGCAAGGATTACTCCTACAGCCATTCTCGTAATTAAGGGAGATAAAATTGAGCTTTTGCCTATCAAAAAGTCAGGAAGTCTCGAAAAACTGGTAGAAATGGTGCCTGACATAGTGTCAAAACTAAATTTCAGTAAAAGTGGTGAAGATAGCAAGGAAGATGTAAAGGAATAAAGCAGATCAAAAAAAGGCCATACCCAGAGGAAGTAAGGGTATGGCCATAAGTCTGTTTTTAGTTTATTTGACGTATTTTAATACAGTTATTTTTTTATCAATTGGATTTGCGATAGATAGGATGCTAGAATCTCTTGTAAGATACACATAGCCGTATTCTACTTGAGGGATCATTTCATCCTTCCAGGTATCTCCTCCATCTGAGGTTCGTAATGCTCTAAGCTTTCTGTCCCTGTTGTAGAAGATTACCAGACCATTTTTTGAATCAGAAAATCTTATTACAGCCACCTGTGCCGGTGTCAGGCCAGGAATTCTTTCATCACCTAAACCTAAAGACTTTTTGACCCAGGTTTTACCGCAATCTTCTGTAGTATACAATACCCCGGCTGTATCCAGGATGTATCCCACAGAGTCGGTCATTAGCTGTACTGCTGCTATAGTCTTGCAATCTTCCGGAAGCTTCATGGTAGTCCAGCTTTGCCCACCGTCAACTGTATGGCCAAGCTTTGACGTTGACGCAACCCACCCGTTATTTATATCTGCAAATGATATAAATTGGTAGGGATTTTGGTCGAGCGGGTCATATTCAGGAAGGCTTTTCCATGACTTTCCACCATTACTTGTTATGAAAATACCTCCCAAATCTCCGCAGCAGAGTGCATTCGCTTCGTCAATAAAGTCAAGACCATATGTGAAGTGGCCACCACTTTCTGACTTTTGCCATGTTTTGCCTCCATCCATTGTGGTATGGATTGTACCAAGGTGTCCCATAAGAATACCTGATTTTTCATTTGAAAAACCCGAAAGAGTGAATGTAGATTCATCAAACTTTGCTTCAAAAGCAATATTCCATGAACCTTTGTTATCACTGCTTTCTTCGGGTTTCTTTACGTTAGGATTTGCGACCTTTTGACCGTTCTGGCATGCTGACAGCAATATTATCATACTTAAAAGAACTAGTAGAAAAAGATTTTTAGCCTGTTTCATTTTTTATTCCCCCTAAAGAGTTATCCTTCATTAGGTTTAGTTTAGCATAGAGGGAAAGCCGTATATAACAGCAAAACAGCATTATGAATCTGCATATTGGCATAAAAAAAAGAAAAAGACCATAATGGTCAGTCAAGATTTAAAAAATAAATTGTATAGTGATTTTAATTAACAAATCTACTTTAGGAGCCAACAGTATTGTTCACGGTATTCTGATGGTGAACACCCGTAATGCTTTCGGAATGTACGGCCAAAATGTGTACTATCATTAAATCCTGCCCTATCCATAATTTCAGAGATGGGAACCAGGGTGTCTTTAAGCATTAATTCAGCAACACGAAGTCTAAGGTTGATAAGATAGATCATAACCGACATACCTGTTATTTCAGTGAATTTCTCTCTTAAAGTGTTTCTGTTGATATGAAAAGCTTCTGTAAGCTCTTCTATGGTTATTTTATTCTTATAGTTTGTGTGAAGATAAAGTATAACCTGATCTATATCGTTTGCCTTATCAGGCAGGGAAACTTCCTCTGTAATTTCAGGATTAAAATATATTCTTTCTACCACAAATAGAAGTTCAGGAAAGAAGGATCTGCTGCGACAGAGCCAGAATTCATCCCGTTGCTCTGTAAGTTCAGTATGAATTGAGTCAAAAAGCTGCACCATGCGTTTCGCGGCAGCAGGGCCAATATTTAACTGCCCAAAATACCTGATGCTTCTTAAAAAGTACGGTTTAAGGCATGTACAATCATTTATTTCTGTGGGTGTAAGGTCGTCTGCTCCTTGTCGTATGTTATCAAATGACAGTCTACTGTTAACAGCACCTGGATGAAAGAAAATGACTCTGGCTTTAAAGTCGGACCCTTGCTCCAGCAATGGCACCTCCTGCTCACTAATGCAAAAGACAGTGGGGGCACTGAAGAGGAGTCTTCGGCCGTTCAGATTAAGTATGCCTGACCCTTCTTCTACAAGGATTAGTCTAAATCGGTCGTGTGTGTTGTATTCGGGTGAGAACTTGTATTGGGGATCATACCATAATTGGACTGTCTTTCCCGGGTGTATATCACGTCCAATGGTTACCAGCTCCATAGCGATACCTCCAAAAACATAAATTTAGGTGATGTATTTAGTTATACATCACCTAAATCTTACTTAATGGTCAAATATCAATCTACTTCCTTCTTATGAACAACGGTAATTGTAATGTCGTTATAATTAAATTCCGGATTATCAATATCATTGTTCGATCCATCAGCAAACTCAAGAGTTAGTTTAGCGTCAGTACCGTTGAAGGTATTATTCACCTTGTATTCTGCGTTAGGGTTGGTGCCGTCAGCTATGGCATTTACAGTAGACTCATCTGCAGTGAATGAAACCTTAATTTTAAACTCCGGTATAATTAGTTTGTATTTACCAAGATTAGCAGGGTCGATGGTATCTTCGTCAAGCGTATAACCTGATAGTTTACCAACTAATTTGTATCTAACATCATCATCCGATTCATCTTCTTCTAATGTCCAAATAGTTGAAAGGTTATCAGATTCATCATATATTTTTAGTTTATTAGTGGAGCTGTCCTTTTTTACTTTGTATTTAGTACCACTATCAGAAATAGTGATCTCCTCTGGAACAACATTTTTAGGAAGTATTTCTTCAAATATAGCACTTTTAACTACCAAACCTTCAATAACCTTCATTTTACCTATATCATTCTTAATGAATTCTACCGTATTGTTAAGAGCAAATGGAATTTGGTCTACAGCTATTGGCTTAAAATATCTACCGTTAGTTGTAGTTACACCAGCTTTGTCTGCAATGCTCAATAATGCTATATTTATTTTAGAACTAATGCTAGTAAGGTCAACGAAAAGGGTCTTTATCTTATGGTTAGGAGGGGCAATTCCGTCGTCATCCGGATCATCTGGGTCAGTTCCATTTAACTTTTCGCCAAAGTGTTCCGCATATGGTATTGCATCACCACTAGTCTTAGTGTATGCAGCATCCCCAGGACCATCCTTCCTAATTGTCGCTGCAGCATCTTCATATGAACAAGCATTTGGTATATTGCCGGTCATAAAAATTACATACTTTAAAGCATTTGGATCAGAGCTGGGGCCATTGAATATATGGTATGCTCTTCTTAAAGCGTCACCTGGATTATTTAGGGTCGATTCATCAGGTTTCAAATTGGTTAATCTAGTGCCAATAGCGTTATAATCGGCATTATCACTAACATTATAAAATGCATAGTCGTTATCTAAAAGTGTATCATCATTATTGGTATATGCATTTGCATTGCCGGAGTATTTTATAACCCCAACCTTTACATCATAGTCTCTATCCATGGTTTTAAGGGCTGCTATACAGTTAGAAACCTGCTGTGTGAGAATAGACAAGTCGCTTGTATACTCAACATATGGGTCAAGAACTTCACCAGGGTCTTTTAACGGCCTGTTGAACGTAATGTTGGATGCGTTGTTGGTCAGCTTATTTCCGATATAGTTCCCATAGAAGGTGCTGTGATTACCATTGAAAATCAGTTCTCCTTCAGGTGCTATCGCCATACCGGATATCGTTGAATAACCACTTTCAAACTTTATATTACCGTGTCTTGAATATAAATAGATGTTATTAAAGTTACCTGATGCATTGTTACCTTGAATTATGATGTCTCCTTCAGCAAGAATAAACGAATCGGTAACACCTTCAACAGCACCTAAGCTTATTTCCAGATTACCATCAAAGTACATATCAGAGTTAATTTTGAAGGTGCCGCCTCCTGTAATTTTAAATGTTGGTCTGTTAGAATTACCTGCCATTCCAGTAGGGCCAGTATAACGTATGTTTACATTAGTTTGGCCAGGCATAGCAACATCCAGATTAACACCTGGGAAGAAAGGGTCATTTCTATAATACTTTACTTTATATCCGTCGGTTCTTGCCTGGAACTGGTTGGCGTAATCAACAATTTTTGTATAAAAATCAAGGTCTTCCAGCTTTAAGTCTCGAGAGAGATTTGTTTTTAAACTATTTAAGGATGTTTGTACATTAAGCGGACCGTTTACATTCATATCGGAGCATTCGATACGGCCTCCATCAACTAGAATATTACCGGCAGAAGAGTTAAAAGCATTTTTTGCATAAATGTCTCCTTTTACTTCCACATAATCACCAATTATATCTAAATTAGTTTCAGAAAGGAGAAGATACTGGAAGAAAGGCAATATCGGATTTTGACCAGGGATCAAATTTGAAGATGAATCCAAAAGGAACAGCACTTCCTTAGGCCTTGATACTGTTCTTACTTTCACGTCCCCCGATAGGTTATAAGAAACATCTATAGACTTCTTTAAAGGTATTTCAGTAACTGAAGGAACAGGTACTCTTGCAGGTGCAAGACTATACATCAGGTCAGTTGGAGTAGGTGAGGGAGTAGGTGTAGACAACGCTGATGCGGTTGGTGATACAGAGGGTGATACAGATGGTACTGCAGCCGATGACAATGGTGTAGGTGTTGAAGAAGGTGTAGGTATGACGGGTGTGACTGTAGGAGTTGGTAAAGAAAGAGCTGCAGGCTCATCACCCCATACTTTTACACCATTTATATAGCAGGTAACTTTTGACCAATCAACATATGAACTAGCGGTTTTATTATAAGAATAATCGTTATATAGGTTAAATTTATTATTATAGTTTCCATCCCAAATTCTAAGCTGTACATCAGTAGACTGACCTGAACTTAAAGTACCACTGTTAAAACCAATCTCCAAATAGCTGTCAGCATTCTGGTACTGCAGGCCTGTTACAAGTGTAGCAGTAACATTATTATTTCCTGAAGAGGCGTAATCGATATTTCTTTCTATAGGGAAAGAATTATCATGAGTAAAATAATATCTCATTTTTACATTTGAAAGAGATAAACTGCTTCCACTGTTGTTAACAAGCTTAAAGAAAGCAGAAAAGCTATAAGTGTTTTCCTCTTTAGTAGGATTAAAAAGTTGAACTTTTACTTCACCAGCAGCTGAAGCTTTACCGATATAAAACGCATCAATTCCGGAAAAGCTTACTAAATTAAGGATAAAGTACAAAAGAATACAAGAAATAAGGCTTCTTTTAAAAAACTTCCTATACATGGTACATACCTCCCCAACACCGAAAAATTAAGTGTAGTACTAATCATTTTAGTAAAAAAGTTCAATAATACTGTAAACCAAGTTGTCATTCCAGAATATATATTAACAACACAGAATCAAAGCAAATAATTCTTTGTTGAGATATAGATGTTAATAAGTGTACTCAGCTATCTTTATAAGTTTATTTTCCTCATTATAGATATTAACAAAAACGTATTTTGGCACAAATGATTTTTTTACGCTTACTATAGCCATATAGTTATATATACCATCCTCGGAGCCATAAATCTCGGTAACTCCAAAATGTGATTTGTTTGAGTTGTCACCTATTTCAATTAACAGCCGTCTGTCTTTGGAGTTTATTTTACCATAGACAATGATCTGCTCCTCGTCAATTTTTTCTTCGATCTTGTCAATAGAGAATTTAATATCTTTATATGATGCTTCTTGGCCTAACGCATATTTTTGATTTGAATATGAAATGGAAACCGTCCTTGTACCTCCATCCCAAAGCACCTCAGCGCCACAGCTTTCCCCAACAAATCGAAGTGGTACGAAAGTCCTGCCGTCTTTTATTTCAGCTGGAACATCAAGATCTTTTTTAAAGCCGTTTACATAAGCAAAGCTGCGTCCGATCATAATTACCAAATTGGTAGTTGCATTTTTTGCGTACACTGTTTTGGTATCACCATCCCAGGTGATATCCATGCCCAGAGCCTCAAATATCTTCCTGAAGGGCACAAGAGTTCTTCCGTCTTTTATGTACGGCTGTGGATCATTTGCGTTTGTACCGAATACTAATGGTGTGTTGTTTAGAATAACCCTGATATCGGTTTTGTTAGACGCACTGCTAATGGAAGTGTTAAATAGAAATACGGTATTGAATAGGATTAGGCAAATAATAAAATATGCTTTTGATACTTTTAGTTTTTTCATTTTACTTTCCTCCCCAGAATATAACTCATCTATAGTCTTATATTTATCTCTATATTATCTATATAGTATTTTTATAGTTTAGAACAACCTGTTAGTATAATTAAATTATTAGGCGAAGTTTTTCAGAGTATTAAATGAAAATAGAAATTGCGAATAATTGAGAACCTTTATATAGTTTTTAGAGAACAAACTAGTGTATTGATATATAAGACCTTAATTTATAGACAAAACCCAGTTTGTCTACCTATAAATCAACTATATCACTTCCTTATGTAAAAAATCAACTATTATATATTTGTTATGCGTGTTACATAAAAAGGTATCATTATAAGAGTATTACTAAATAGTCAACTAGTTCAAATTTGGCTGAGTATTACAGCAAAAATATACTTTTCCTCAGTGTTATTATATAACATATAATAGAAAAAATAAAGATATTTTTACCATGTTTGAGGGCTTTTCAGATTAAGTTTTTATTACAGTTATTCATGTCATGGAGAATTTATTAACATAGAAAAGTTTTATAAACACTAAATCTTATCTCAAATATTTCCGATATATTAAAAGCAATCATATATTTGAGATAGAAGGCGAATCATATGGATCTAGCTACTCTTATAGGTATTATTGCAGGTTTGGTATGTATTATAGGCTCAATAGTATATGGAGGAAGTATTTTAACGTTCTGGGACCTTCCGTCGGTAATAATAGTTACCGGAGGGGGATTTTCTGCAACCATTATTTCTTATAAAATTGGTGAGTTTGCAAAGATTGTAAAAGTAGTCTTCAAGGTTTTTACCGGGAAGGAATCAAGACCACAAGACACCATAAAGCTTCTTGTTGAGCTTTCGCTAAAAGCAAGACGAGAGGGGTTGCTTTCACTTGAGTCGGACCAGGAAAACATTCAGGACAACTTTTTAAAACAGTCACTTCAGCTTGTTGTCGATGGTGTTGAACCTGAAGTTATTGTTGAGTCCATGGACCTTGAGCTTGAGAATATGAAAGCACGACACGACAAAGGGGCAGGGATATTCAAGACAATGGCAGCACAGTTTCCTGCATGGGGTATGATAGGTACCCTTATAGGGTTGATACAGCTGCTGAAATCACTTGATGACCCATCAAAAATAGGCCCTGCAATGGCGGTAGCATTGATAACAACCTTTTATGGGAGTGTCCTTGCCAACTTTATCTGTAACCCCATTGCAAACAAGCTGTCTATGAAGAGTAGGGAAGAGATACAAGAGAAAAAAATGATCATTGAAGGTGTTTTATCCATACAGGCAGGGGAAAACCCAAGAATACTGGAGCACAAACTAAAGACCTTCCTTTCACCGCAGCAAAAACAGGACTACGAGAAGCAGGGAGAACAGGGTTCTGAAGATGGTGAAAAGGGACAAAGTAGGAATGCTGCTGCAGAGTGAGGTGTCTTATGAGCAGATCTAAAAAGCAGATCGAACAGGAGGAAGCATCTGAAGGCGCGCCTGAATGGATGACAACGTATAGTGACCTGGTGACACTATTGCTTACCTTTTTCATTCTCCTCTTCTCAATGGCAGTTATTGACAAACAAAAATTCGAAGAGGTGGCTACTTCTCTTAGATCTGCGTTTATGAACAACAGTAATGGGGAACTGATGCATTACAATAAAGGAAAGGAAGTAATAAGCATAACAACAGAAAATAATCCACAGTCCAACGATTCAAAAGAAATAGACAGCCAAAAGAATAAGAATTCAGACGGAAAGAGTCAGGGTGGTAAGGATAATGATAAAGGTAAAAAAGAAAAGGGGATGGAAGAATTTAAGGAAGAGATCGAGAAGCTTATCGTCGGACTTGACCTGGACAAATACGTTAAAATAATAGACGAAAAAACTTATGTTATATTAAGAATAGACTCTGTTATACTATTTGATCTCGGAAAAGCAGATATAAAAGATTCAGGGAAAGAAACCTTAAAAAAGATAGGCAAGCTTTTAAAGGATCTTGACAGCGGGATGATAGTGCAGGGACATACGGACAATCTCCCAATAAACACTGTATTGTTTCCTACAAACTGGGAACTCTCCACAAAAAGGGCTACAAACGTTGTACTCTTTCTGATAAGAGAGAGTGAAGTAGACCCAACCAAACTAACTGCCACAGGCAATGGAGAATTTAGGCCCATAGCACCCAATGATACGGAAGAAAACAGGCAGAAAAACAGAAGGATAGATATAGTTATTGATAAGTAAAACTTAGGAATTTATTAAAATATGCAATATACCCCAAAAAATAACCCCGGTTTCTGCGAATAATTATAATAACAAAACAAACCGGAGGTTATAGCAATGAAGAAAATAGTTATCATTTTAATTTCTGTATTCATGTTCTTTGCGGTTAGCACATTAAGTATATATGCTGTAGAAAATTCTACTCCATCTTCCAGTCCTACCCCTCAAGCCACTACAATATCACCTAACCCGGCTGCATCAACAGCACCTTCACAAACAGTAGAGAATGAAGCGGGCATCACGCCTGATAGTGTTATTTACTCTCTTGAAAGACTTATGGAGAGTATACAGGTGACTCTTACATTTACAAATGAAGGCAAAGCGGAGCTGCTCCTGGCTTTTGCAAATGAAAGACTTGCAGAGGCTCAGATAATGACGGAGAAGAACCAGCAGGATCTTGTAAAAAAAGTTATGAAGGAATATGTAAAAGTTGTTGAAAAGGCAAATAAGAATATAGAAGATGCTGCAAAGAATGACAAGGATGTCTCTAAAATACTGGAAGAAATAAAAGTTGTAGAAGTTACAGCAGACAATGTTGTAATAAAGGCTTCGGGTATAGTTCCGCAAGAAGCTGCTGAAGAACTCAAAAGTGCAGTCACAGATACTGCAAAAAAGACACTGGCTGTTAAAGCATTTGCTGCTGCCAAGTCAAATTTTAAGGATGCTGTTAAAGATTTAAAAAAGGCAAAGGAAGAACTTAGGGCTGCTAAAAAATCCGGGGATGAGGCAAAAATCAAAGAAGCAGAAGACAAGGTAGCCAAAGCAGAGCTTGTAAAAGAGCAGATGGAAGAAGTAAAGGATGCTGTTGAGAAATTCAAAGAAGAAGTAAAAGAAGAAATCGAAAAGAAGAATGAAGAAGATGAAAAAATTGAAGAAGATAAAAAAGATGAAGATAAGGATGATAAAGATAGAAAAGATAATATAGATAAAAAGATTGCAAAGATGCAGCAGCTGATCGAAAAGAAGAAAGAGAAGAAGGAAGAAATAATAGCAAAGCTTAAGGATAAGTCTGATAAGGAAGTAGAGAAATTAGAAGAGAAGCTGGAAAAGCAAATTAATAAGGAGCAGGAAAAAATAGAAAAGCTTAAAGAGAAAGAAAAGGATAAAGAGGAAAGACTAAAGGATAAGCTTAAAAGAAAAGAAGGCAATAAAGGAAACGAGGATGAAAAAGAAGATGATAGGGATTAAATAATATTTTCTAGATAATAAAGCTTTATAGTCGGAACATTGGCTATAAAGCTTTTATTTCGGTTTAAATACCGTTCTTGAGTTTATAAAAAGTATAAGGTATAATTAGTTTAATAGTTTAATACAAAAAATAAGTGAGGTTGACAATGAAACAAGATTTTCTCAAGAAACCTAAACATTTAACCAGTATAGGGGGACAAGCTCTTATTGAAGGGCTTATGATGATAGGCCCGGAAAACGCAGCAATTGCAATTAGAAAACCTGATGGTGAGATTATTGTTGATAAAAGACCGCTTCCAAAAAGAAGTAAGTTCTCAAAGCTGCCTGTTGTCAGGGGGGCTGTAGGACTTTTCAAGCAAATGATACTGGGGCTTAAGGCTTTGATGTATTCGGCCGAGTTTGTTGACCTTGAAGTTGAGGAAGATGAAGGTAAGGAGCCGTCCAAATTTGATAAGTTTATAACAAAGCTGTTGGGAGATAAGGTACAGGATGTGTTGATTTATGTTTCGGTAGTTATATCACTCCTTTTTAGTATAGGGCTGTTTATGGTGCTTCCTAATGTTATAGCATGGTTTTTACCTATTGACAAGGACTCAGGTGTAGGATCAATTATGCATAATGCAGTCGAAGGTTTTATAAGAATTGCATTGTTTTTTACCTATATTGCTCTTATATCAAATCTTAAGGATATAAAAAGGGTATGGCAGTATCATGGAGCAGAGCATAAGACCATTCACTGCTACGAGAACGAAGAGGAGCTAACTGTTGAAAACATAAAAAAATACTCAACAAGACATCCGCGCTGCGGTACATCATTCCTGTTTACTGTTATGATAGTCAGTATTATGGTTTTTTCGGTAGCCGGCTTGCATAACATGTGGATGAATATACTCATAAGGCTTATTTTGCTACCCCTTGTAGCAGGACTGTCCTATGAGATCATAAAGTTTGCTGGAAGAAGTGAATCAAAGATAATGGGTATTGTAAATGCACCCGGTTTGATGTTTCAAAGATATACTACAAGGGAACCGGATGACAGTCAAATCGAAGTTGCTATTGAAGCTATGAAGAACGTATTGGTAAAGAGCAAGGAAGATGATAAATGGTAAGCTGGAGGCTGGTGTGGTTCTAAAAGAAGCGCTGATAAGCGGAATCAAGCTGCTGAAGTCAGCAGGAATAGAAGCCCCGGCATTAGAAGCCGGGGTAATATTATGTCATGTGTTGGGCTGCGAAAAGACCTATTTATATTCCCATGACGATTACAAACTGAATAATGACGAATACGAATATTTGATAAAGTGTATTAATGACAGGGCAAACGGAAAGCCGCTTCAATATATAACTGGACACCAGGAGTTCATGTCCCTGGACTTTAAAGTTACACCAGATGTGCTTATACCAAGGCATGATACAGAAGTTTTAGTTGAGGCGGTAATAGACTATGTGAAGGAAGCCGGATTGAAGAAAGTAAATATACTTGACATAGGTACCGGCTCCGGGTGTATAGCTGTAAGTCTTGCCCGGTATATAAAAGACAGCAGGGTTTTTGCTGTGGATGTTTCAAAAGGGGCCCTTAAGGTGGCACGGCTTAATGCTAAGAATTTAGGCGTATTAGAGAGAATAACTTTTGTCCGCGGTAATGTCTTTGACGGACTTAATCAGATAAAAGCTGAAGATGCAATTGAAAGTGGACGGGTTGACTCTCCTCATAGAAAAAGCAAAATATTTTTTGATGTTATTGTATCCAATCCTCCTTATATACCCTCACATGATATACATACTTTGGACGTACAGGTTAAGGACTATGAACCTCTCTCTGCACTAAACGGAGGAGAGGATGGTCTTGATTTTTATAGATTTATAATAAAAGAAGCAGCAAATAAACTAAAACCACATGGCCTTCTTGGTTTTGAAGTCGGATATGGCCAGGCTGCAGATGTCTTGGACCTAATGAAGAGTGAATTTGAAAGAATTAAAATAGTAAAGGATCTGGCTCAAGTTGACAGGGTAGTAATGGGAAACTTAAGATAATGCATGATTAATCATTCCATAGGCTTATTACACCTGATTTTTGCAGGCTTTTAAGAAGTATTGCAAATAAAGGACCAATGAAAAGACCTATTACACCAAACAGCATCAGCCCCATGTACATTGAGATAAGAGTGACTAATGGATGCAAGCCTGTGTGGGCAGCAACTATTTTTGGCTCAATTACCTGCCGTATGATTAGACCTGAGAGATATACACTTGCTAACCCGCATGCCATCTTCATATTGCCGGTTATAAAACTCCATGCTATCCAGGGAAGCATTATTATGCCTGTTCCAAGTATGGGAATGCCGTCCGATAATGCAACAATAAATCCCATTAATACAGCATAGTCAGCCTTGATAATAATAAACCCCAGGGTTGATTGTATAAAAGTAATACTCATAAGTACAAGCTGGGCTCTAAAATATCCTAATATAGCAGAACCTGCTTCGCTTTTTACACCGGGAAATCCCTTCTTAAAGTTACCGGGAAGCTGCTTATAGACAAAGTTTCTAATATTTCTTCTATCACTGCTTATAAAATATGATGACAAAAGAGTAACTGTTGTAAATACTGCTATTTTGGGGATTGACGTTATACTGTTTAGTATTGAGGCGGCTATTGAAGTAATTATCTTTTCAACTTTTGGTAAGTTGGACTTAAAATTATCCTCAAGACTAGCCGATATATTGTCCGGAAAATAATCATAGAAGACACTGGCGCGGTCATAATAGCCTGATATAGTATTGGAAATTGTCTCAATATATTGAGGAAGATTATTTTGAAGCCTGATCAGTTCATAATAGACTTTAAGTACGATCAGGACAATTAAAAAAGTAATGATACTCACTGTCAAGACAAGAGATAATACGGATGCATACTTTCTATTGATCCTCATCTTTTTTTCCATATAGTTTATAATAGGTTCATTTATAAGGGATATTACTACAGCTATAATAAAGGGGGCCAAAAAGGCAAAAAGAAAAGTTGCTCCCATATATATTACAAGGATTATCAGTAATATTGTTATAACACTTGTGACAGTTTTTTTATACTTTTCCAGTTTAAAATGCATAGTTTGTTCATATCCTTAGTTTTCTTAATATAATATATATGATAGAAAATCAATATAAAAAACACACGGAGCAAAAAATAAATATTGTATACAAAGTTCATTAGTAAACTGTGAAGAGTATCAAAATTAAAGGCTTTAGGGTAATGTGAGAATGAGTTATTAAATCTTACTAACTACAATATATATAAAGAAAATGAGATATAAACGAATAATTAAGGAAAATTTGAGATTTTAAAAGTTTGACTTATGACCTGGTAATAATTATAATTATTTATGGTTAAATGAAGCCTGCCAAAGGGGGTAGGCCAGACCTGCCAGTGAGGGTATGGTATGGCGGATTTATTAAATAATTCTGGCCGTTAAATCTTTTTTTCCACCAAGCAATTTAGTAGTAAATATGCAATTTGTTGTTTTATATGTTGAATACATTTTGAATTTTATACGCTATAAATGGTATTGTATTACCTTTAACGATATGGAACTTTAGGATTAATTTACTTGTGCTTAAGTGTTTAACTAAAAAGCTGCCTATGTTATTATGAGTAGTGGACATTTATTTAAGGGCTATGTAAATTCATAGAATTATTTAATTATTTAAATTATTTATAAATGGGGTCATAGTATATGCTACTTAAAAATTTTTTCAAGGGAGGAGCATCAGTTCCTCACTCCAAAAATACTGCCGGGTGTGAGACAGTAAAAATGGGAGTTCCTGAAAAGGTAATAATCCCAATGCTGCAGCACATTGGAGCGCCGTGTGAGCCTTGTGTCAAAAAGGGTGACACGGTTAAGGTGGGTCAGGTGATAGGAAACACCGACAAATTTATTTCTGCTCCCATCCATTCAAGTGTATCAGGCACCGTCACTGATGTGGCACCAATGCTTTATCCCGGCGGGGTCTATGTAACATCGGTTGAAATAAAGACTGATGGAAATCAGGAAGTTTATGAGGGAATCAAACCACCAAGCTATTCTAGTCACAAGGAATTTTTGACAGCTATAAGAGAATCGGGTCTTGTTGGTCTTGGAGGTGCAGGATTTCCTGCCCATGTTAAGCTTGCTCCCCCACCGGATAAAAAAATAGATACCCTAGTAATCAATGGTGCGGAATGCGAGCCTTTTATTACCTCGGACTACAGGGAGGTAATTGAGAACTCATGGCACGTAATAAGCGGCATTAATATAATCATGGAGACTTTGGGTATTGAAAATGTCCTCATAGGTATTGAGGATAACAAGCCTGAAGCAATAAAAGAATTGACTCACCTGGCGGCAACCAGTGACAAGATAAATGTAGTAAAGCTTAAGTCACGTTATCCCCAGGGTGCTGAAAAAATGCTTATATATGCTACAACAGGAAGAAAGGTGCCACCGGGAAAGCTTCCCTCAGATGTGGGTGTTATTGTTATGAATGTTAACAGTATATCCTTCATTTCAGAATATACAAAGACGGGAATGCCTCTTATAAAGAAAAGGGCTACAGTTGACGGGCCTGCAGTAAATAAACCTTCAAATGTAGAGGTTTTGATAGGTACATCTCTTTCAGAGGTATTTAATTTCTGCGGTGGGTTCAAAGTACCACCGAAAAAGGTCTTGATGGGTGGGCCTATGATGGGTATATCCCAGTTTTCGCTGGACACTTCCGTGGTTAAGCATACAAATGCGCTGCTGGCTTTTGATGAGGGCAGCGGTGTACTTCCAAAGTCCGGGGCCTGCATAAGGTGCGGAAGGTGTGTAAAGGCATGTCCAATGAATCTTCTGCCTTTGAGTCTTAATAATAATGCTTTAAAAGAAAATGTTGACGAGTTAAAAAAATACCATGTAAATGATTGTATTGAGTGCGGCAGTTGTTCATATGTATGTCCTGCTAAAATTCATCTTGTACAGTCAATAAGGCTGGGTAAGGTACAGGTAAGACAGGCAGCAGCGAAAGGGGGTAAATAGTTTGGAAAACAGTTTTGTAGTGTCATCTTCTCCACATATAAGAGATAACGCAAATACAAGAAGAATAATGATAGATGTAATTATAGCTCTTCTTCCCGCAGCGGCAGCAGGTATCTACTTTTTCGGGCTTAGGGCTTTATATGTGATTATGGTTACAGTTCTGTCCTGTGTTGTATCAGAGTATATATCAAGAAAAGTCATGAAAAGGGAATCAACAGTTTCAGATTTTAGTGCGGTATTGACAGGTTTACTTCTAGCACTAAACCTTCCGTCCACCATACCGCTTTGGATAGCGGCAGTCGGCGGTGTTGTAGCCATAGTAATCGTTAAGCAGATGTTTGGAGGACTGGGACAAAATTTCATGAATCCTGCACTGGCAGCAAGGGTATTCCTGCTGATTTCTTACACAGGGCACATGACAAATTGGGTTAATCCAAGAGGTATTGATGCAGTATCAACTGCTACACCCCTTGCCATTTTAAGAGGTAAGGAAGCTGTGGCAGCGGATCTGCCAAATTACGCCCAGCTTTTTTGGGGACAGATAGGCGGGTGTATCGGTGAGACATCGGTTGCAGCTCTGCTCCTGGGAGCCTTGTACCTTTTAGTTAGAAGAGTTATAGGCCCCGAGATACCTTTGACATTTATTGGAGCATTGGCAGTGTTTACCTGGATATTCGGAGGCCAGGGGGCTTTCACAGGTGACTTTGTTGCCCACATGCTTTCCGGAGGTCTGATTCTTGGTGCTTTTTACATGGCAACAGACTATGCAACGTCTCCTGTAACAATGAAGGGGCGGATTATAATGGGTATAGGCTGCGGACTCCTGACCGGAATTATACGCCTGTATACCAACTACCCTGAAGGCGTATCCTTTGCAATACTTCTGATGAACATTACCGTGCCTCTTATTGACAGGTTTACCGTTCCAAAAAGTTTCGGAGGTGAAAAAGCAGTTGCGTGATATAGTTAAACCCACATTAATTTTATTTATAATTTGTGCTGTAGTTACCCTATCCCTTTCTTTTACCAACGCAGTAACAAAGGACAAAATTGCCCAAAGAGTAAGGTTGGATGAGGAGAATGCCAGAAAAGAGGTTCTTGCTTTAGCAGAAAGCTTTGAGGAGCTTGAGAATTTGGAATCAATCCTTGGGTCCAGTCCAGATATGGGACTTGTGAAGAAGGCTTTTAAAGGACTTAAGGGCGGCGAGACTGTTGGAAATGTGTTTTTGGTAGAAAGTAAGGGTTATGGCGGAACTATGGTCATAACTGTAGGAATAGATAGTGAAGGTAAGCTTACAGGTGTAAAAATAGGCAGTAATAACGAAACGCCTGGGCTTGGTTCAAAAGCAAAGGATAAACCCTTTATTTCACAGTTTACAGGCACTATGCCTAAGGAGCCTTTAACCGTTGTGAAAAGCGGAAAGACAAAGGATGAAGAAATAAACGCAATAAGCGGAGCTACCATAACATCAAACGCCGTTGTAAAAGCAGTACAGGCATCTATTGATGTAAATAATGAGCTTAAGAAAAAAGGGGGGGATTCTTAAGATGAGTGCTCTAAAGACATTAACCAGGGGTTTTATGAAGGAAAATCCCGTGTTCAGGCTTGTTTTGGGTATGTGCCCTACCCTGGCGGTGACAACGTCCGCAAAAAACGGTATTGGAATGGGTCTTGCAGCAACAGTGGTATTGATAGGCTCAAACATGGTAATCTCCTTATTAAGAAAAGTTATTCCGGACAGGGTAAGAATTCCGGCATATATAACAATCATTGCAGGATTTGTAACTATAGTACAGTTTTTACTTAAAGCCTACTTCCCGGAGATTGATAAAGAGCTGGGTATTTTTATACCTTTGATAGTTGTAAACTGTATCATACTTGCAAGAGCAGAAATGTTTGCAAACAAGAACAATGCGATTTTGTCAATTCTTGATGCTGTAGGTATGGGAATTGGTTTTACCATAGCCCTTCTGACAATAGGTACTGTAAGAGAGGTGCTGGGTAACGGAACCTGGTTTGGATTAAATATTACTGCAGGTGTTATAGACCCTGCAATAATAATGATACTTCCTCCCGGAGGATTTTTGGCATTTGGGCTGATAATGGGACTTATAAATAAATATTCTGCCGTGAAGATCGAACACAAGGGCTGCGCTTCATGTCCGATGCCCTGTGGAGTATCCGGTAAAGGCAAGGAGGCTCAAGTCTAATGAATGATATGATAATAATAGTAATTAGTGCATTGCTGGTTAAAAACTTTGTCTTGACACAGTTCCTGGGGATATGTCCTTTCCTTGGAGTATCCAAAAAGCTGTCTACAGCTCTGGGAATGGGTGGAGCGGTAATCTTTGTTATGACCATTGCGTCGGGTGTTACCAGGCTGGTGTACGACTTATTCTTAAAGCCCAATGGTCTTGACTACCTCCAGACAATAGCTTTCATTCTGGTAATAGCTTCTCTGGTTCAATTTGTTGAGATAGTGTTAAAGAAGTTTGTGCCCCCTCTCTACAAAGCACTTGGTATATATCTTCCTCTAATTACAACCAACTGCGCTGTACTGGGAGCGGCCCTTTTAAATATTGATAAAGGCTATAATGTCGGCAAGTCAGTGGTTTATGGTTTTGGTGCCGGACTGGGCTTTACACTTGCATTGGTACTTTTTGCAGGGGTTAGAGAAAAATTGGAATACAGCGATATACCGGAGTCTTTAAAGGGTTTGCCAATATCCCTAATAGCTGCTGCTCTTGTTTCAGTAGCATTTTTCGGCTTCCAGGGACTGTTCGGGATATAGCTATTAGTGCTTTGCAGCTGATAATAACTGTCGGGTTAATTTTCAATCATTAAGAGAGGTTGTTGAAGGTATGGTTTATGATTTATTGTTGTCAACTTCCATAGTTGGTGGATTGGGTTTGGTGTTTGGACTGGGCCTTTCAATAGCATCAAAGAAGTTTGAGGTAAAAGTGGATGAAAGGATAGCCAAAGTAAGGGAAGTCTTGCCGGGAGCCAATTGCGGTGCCTGCGGCCAGACCGGGTGCGATTCCTTTGCAGAGTGTCTTGTGGAAGGAAAATCCAGCATAAGCGGCTGTCCTGTGGGCGGTGAAGAGCTTGTCAATAAGCTTGGCGAAATTTTAGGAGTAAAGGCTGAATCCACAGTAGCCAGGACTGCAAGGGTTATGTGTGCAGGTACTTACCAGTCATGTAAGCTAAAGTTTAACTATTCGGGTATAGAGGATTGTACTGCAGCAGCAAACCTTTTCGGCGGCCCCTCGACCTGTACTTACGGCTGCGTAGGTCTGGGTAACTGTGTAAGAGCATGTCCGTTTGATGCAATAGTTATTATAGATGGGCTTGCAAGGGTTATTGAGTCTAAGTGCAAGTCTTGTGAAAAGTGTGTGGCATCATGTCCTAAAAAGATAATTGAGATGGTTCCAAGGTGTAATGAGTATACCGTGTCATGTACCAGCATGGATAAAGGGGCAGTCGTAAGGAAGAACTGCAGTGTGGGCTGTATAGGGTGCGGAAAGTGCTCAAAGGTATGCCCTGTAGAGGCTATAACCGTTAAGGGCACCCTTGCCAAGATTAATCCGGAGATTTGCAATAACTGCGGTGAGTGTATGAAGGTTTGCCCCACTAATTCAATTAAAAGATATAAATGTGATTACTAATATACTAATATATAAATATAACCCACACTTCTAAGAAGTGTGGGTTATATTTTATGAACGTTTTCTACTTACAAGGATTTCATTACGTCCATTTCTAAACGATTTTCTTACGTCATAGCCTTTCATAATCAATGTATCGTATATTGTGTCTGTCTGATTGTAATAGTTGTTTCCTATATCAAGAACCAGTGTCTCATCTGCTTTAAGTTCCTGTGATATCTTATCCAGTGTAGAGTCAATATTCAAGTCAACATTAGTGTTCTCTGCGTTTATAATATTATCTTCATCCATGTTTTATCCTCCTGGCTACTATATGGTTTACTGTCAATCTTTAAATCTAATGTTTTTTAAAAAAAAATCCGGGTAAAAAAATTATAGTATAAGAAAGTACAATGTAATAATATTATTGACAGAAGTATGTTATTATATAAGTAAAATTTTTCTTACAAGGAGCAGGTCATGGAAAAAACGAACATTGTTTTGATAGGTATGCCTGGATCAGGAAAAAGCACTATAGGTGTACTTCTTGCAAAAACGCTAAGGAAGCCTTTTATTGATACCGACTTGTTAATCCAGCAAAAGTATAATAGATATCTCCAGGATATAATCGACAAGGAAGGAATAGATAATTTTCTTTCCAAGGAGGAAAAAGTAGTAGTGGCAATAGATGTAAAGAATCATGTTATTGCTACAGGGGGAAGCGTTATCTACAGTAATGCTGCACTAAATCATCTTAAGAGAGACAGTATTCTGGTTTATCTACAGCTTAGGTTTGATGAGATAGACAATAGAATAAGAAACATATCCAGCAGAGGAATAGCCAAGGAGAAAGACCAGACGCTGATGGATTTGTATTATGAAAGAGTACCGCTTTATGAAAAGCATGCCCATATGACTGTAAACTGCTCTGATAAGCATATTGAAGATATTAACAGAGATAAAAACCAGGCTTGAGTCGGAAGAAGTAAAAAAAATTTAAAATTTTTTTAAATTTTTGTATAAAGACCTGGGATTTGGGTCAATAATATTAATGACCTCACAAAATACATTTTGACCCCCTTTACATGGGTTAGTCCTAACGGACTAACCTCTTTTTTTTGACTAATATCGTGTCTTATTGTCTGGCAGAATTTATACAACTAAAGGGTTATTTCAATAAAACTGCTTCAAAAACAAAATGGTTTGGTCTATAATTATTTTTATAGGTTGTATACAAAGTATTTAAAAGAATTTTACTAAAGTGGCTGATATAATTGTTGTTTAAGCATCTAAGTGTATATGTTATGGCTATATAGAAGTGGTTCTTTGCAAAGCCAATTGAAGCGAAAGGAACGATATTAATATGAGAAAAAAATTAAATTTTGCCGCTTTATTGATGGCTATACTTATCCTATCTTCATGCCAATATAGTAATACAGGTAATAAGAACACAGTAAAACCAACAGCACCAGATTTAATGGAAAATGATGTGGAAAATGTGCTAAGTGAAGTATTAAACGAGAACTATGACAAGTTTACTAATGTAGTGAAGTATATTGAAATAACAAAAGAAATTGAGCATATATATGGTGATAAAGATATAGAAGCTGTAAATTATATAAATGCTATAAATAATGATAAAATTGAGATATCAGATACAAATGTCAAAGAACAAATAAATTCAATAATTAAAGATTTGAACTTTAAGAGCATACTTGAGACAGAAAACGATATATATTTTACTTCAGGTTATAGTTCCACGGAGTATAACGGTCTTACATATTCAGGAATTGACTATTGCCTTATATATGTAAAAGATGGAGGTAAGCCAGAGTATGATTTACCATATGAATGGATAAAGGGTAATTGGTACTTTATGGCTATAGAAAGAGTATAATAAATATTAAATATTCTATCTTCTATCTTTTATGATTCATTGGGTTACTGATTTCAACAACTTGAACAATTATAAGAACATAAAAACCGATAAACGACAAATAATTTCCACCCATATACCTAATTACAAAGCGGGAACTATTTGCCGTTTGCGTTTTACCCTTTTACACCAACGCCTCCAGCTCCGTCAATACCTCCCCAAATACATTCAATGCATCCTGAACCGGTTTTGGAGTAGACAAATCAACTCCAGCAGTTTTTAAAAGCTCAAGAGGATAATTTGAGCCTCCACTCTTTAAAAACTCTATATAGCGGTCAACGGCAGGCTTGCCCTCCTTTAGGATCATGCTTGAGATTGCAGTAGCGGAGGAGAAACCGGTTGCGTATTTATAGACATAGAAGCTGGTGTAAAAATGGGGAATTCTTGCCCATTCTATGGCTATATCCTCATCCACTGTTACTTCAGCTTCAAAATATTTCTTGTTAAGATCCAGGTACACGCTGCTTAAGACATCGGAGGTCAGTGCTTCACCATTTTTATACTTTGAGTGGACGATCTTTTCAAACTCTGCAAACATGACCTGCCTGAATATAGTACCCCTGAACTGCTCAAGATAGTGGTTTAGAAGATGAGCCTTCTCCATTTTATTGCCGGTGTTGTCAAGGAGGTATTTCATTAGCAGTGATTCGTTCACAGTTGAGGCAACTTCTGCTACAAATATTTTATATTCAGAATACACGTAAGGCTGGGTCTTGTTTGTGTAATAGGAGTGAAGTGCATGACCCATTTCATGTGCAAGGGTGAATACATCGTTTATTGTACCCTGGTAGTTTAAAAGAACATAAGGGTGTGTCTTGTAAGCACCCCAGGAGTAAGCGCCACTGGTCTTACCCTGATTTTCATACACATCAATCCAGCCCTTTGTAAAGCCTTCCTTCAGGTAACCCAGGTATTCACTTCCCAATGGTTTGAGGCCTTCTTCAACCATTCGCAATGCTTCGTTATATGGGATGTTCTTTTTTGATTCTTCAATTATAGGTACGTACAAGTCATACATATGAAGCTCATCAAGCTTTAGTGCCTTTTTTCTAAGCTTGAGATATCGATGCAGAAGATGGAGGTTCTTATCAACGGTATCTATCAGATTATCGTATACATCGATGCTTATATTGTCGGCATCAAGGGAGGCCTCAAGGGATGAATTGTATTTGCTTGCGGTAGCATAGAATTTGGCTGCCTTTATATTACCTGTCAGTGAGGCGGCAAGGGTATTTCTGAATTTACCATAGGTACTGTATAGCGCATTGAAAGCATCTTTTCGAACCCTTCTATCCTTGCTTTCAAGGAACTTGACATACCTTCCCTTTGTAAGCTCCACTTCTTCGCCGTCTTCATCCTTTATAAACGGGAATTTAATATCCGCATTGTTGAGCATTGTAAAGATTTCTCTGGACGAGCCGGAGACCTCTGATGAAAGAGCCAGCAATTCTTCTTCCCTCTCGGATAAAATATGCTCCTTTTGCCTTAATATCTCATTAAAGAACTGCCTGTAAACTTCAAGCTCCTTGCTGGCATTTAAATAGCTCTTTAGCTTATCTTCTGGAATCGAGATCAATTCAGGTACGATAAAGGAAGTAGAGGCGTAGGCTTCGGTGGTCAGGGTAGATGCTCTATCGGCAAGACCCTGGTACAGGGGGTCTGCATTGTTTTCATCCTTTTTCATCCTGGCATATACAAAAACCTTGTCATTTAGAGACATTAGATCGTTGCTAAGCTTCAAGCACTCCAAAAGCTTTTCGGGGCCTTCATTTAAGGTGCCCTTGAACTTTACAATATCTCCTATATACTGCTTTACCTTTTTAAAGTCCTCTTCCCATTTATCAATATTTTCATATATGTCTTCCAGCTTCCACTTGTACTTACTGTCTATTTCATCCCTCTTTGGAAGTGTCTTCACTTTGGCTTCCGACATGTTTGCAGGCCTCCTTGTACTTTTATTTGAAGAATAGTATTCAATATTACATTTTATACTTTATATGATTTATTATTAGTAATTTTTTGCCGATTAATCTATAAAGTTCAAATAAAGCATCTAAAGCTCATTATATTTATTGTGCTTACCCTTGCATTTGGAGACAGGATATTTTTTTTCATTCTTTTTTACCTTGTCCATTATTGCTTTATTAAGGTCCAACCCCATATCGTTGGACAAAAGGAGCAGATACGAAGCAATATCCGCAATTTCCTCTTTAACGTCATCAAACTTTTCGGATGACAGATACTCTTTTATTTCTTCATCTGTTTTCCACTGAAAGTGCTCCATAAGCTCCGCAGACTCGATGGCGATAGACATTGATAGATTTTTTGGAGTATGGAATTTACTCCAGTCACGTTGGGATCTAAATTTTAGCAGTGTCTCTACAGCACCGGTCAAATCAAAGTTGTTCATAAAGCTGATAGCCTCCCATCCGGAAAAGGAATAAGACATGAATCTTATTCACATTATATACTAACATACTGTATTTTCCAAGGTATATTTTGTTTTTGGGCGTAACTTTGGCCGCTCTAATATTTTGCTTAAAATATCAAAAAAAAAACACCTTCTATAGAAAAGAAGGTGTTATAAGAAGGTTATAGGGGAGTTAAGTAAAACAATTAAAACCTTTCCAAAACTTTATATAGCATCACCGCAGCTTCCGCTCTGGTGGCATAATCTTTTGGTGCAAGCCTTGTAGCACTTTTGCCGTTTAGTATTTTTTCTCCGTTTAGTACTGCCACGCTTGACAGGGCATAAGGGGAAACAAGACTTTTATCGCTATAGACATCCAGTATGGTATCACTGTAGTGCGGCAAGGGCCTGTCTACGATTTTTAGTGACCTGGCCAGAATTACTGCCATATCTTCCCTCTTAATAGGCTGATTGGGGTAAAAGTAATTGTTGCCTGTCCCCGTAATAATACCCATATTTTTTGCAATCATTACATTTCTATAATACCATTGGCCGGGTTTGACATCTGTAAAAGTTCCTACAGGAGTTTTATCAATTCCAAATGCCTTTACAATAAGGCTTATAAATTCTGCCCTGGTTATTATGTCGTTTGGTGCAAATATCCCAAGCTGCTCTGATTTGCCTTTTATAATATCCCTTCCTGCCAGATCCTCTATGGCAGCTTTGGCCCAGGGGACGGAAGTCAAGTCATTAAAAGTCCTGGGCAGCGAAGTTTGAGTAATTCCTATATTGGTGTAGTAGGTATATATGTTCCCGCTGTGGGCCTTAACCTTATAATAATACTGCGTACCGGCAGAGAGGCTGGTATCTACATACTTTACAGTATCCCGGCCGACACGGCCTATTTCCGCAAAGTCTCCCCTGCTGGACTTTCTTTCTATAATAAAGCCTTCTTCGTCTTCAGAGTTATCTTTCCATTCAAGGACAACCTGGTTTGCTGACATTGTTTTTACTATAAGGTCGGAAGGAGCAGTCATAGCCTTCATCACTACTTCAATCTCCTGGCTGTATGACTGAAGATTATAGGAAGACTTGTAAACAGCCACCCTGAAGTAGTAAATGGTATCAGTATTTAATCCCTTTACAGTGTAGCTTGTTGCATTTGCCTTAAGTGAAGCTTCTTCCTTCCACTCTCCGTCTACACCAATTTTCTTTTCCAGCTTAAAGCCAGTTTCATCATTTGTCTTGTCATTCCAGGTCAGGCTGACAGACGATGTAGAAATGATGGTGGATTTTAGATTTTCAGGAGGATCAAGGCGTAAGCCGTCTACCTTGGCCTCATTTGAGAAATCTGATGAGTTGTATGAGTTAACCGCTTTAATCCTGTATACATAGGTAAGATCTGGAGCAATACCTGAATCAAACCAGAAAGCAACATCCGGTTCGATGGATCCTACTTCCAAAAACACTCCATTACCTGCTTTTCGTTCAATTAAGAGCTTTGATTCTCCGGTAGATTCATTTGTCCATGTAAGCTTAACCAGACCTGCAGAGCTCCACACCGCTTTAAGGTCCTTTGGCGGCTTAATCTTTGTGTAGGCACCAACACCTTCAGCCGATTTAGGGTAAGGCCTGGAATATACATTATCAGCTAGAACTGCCTTGACCCTGTAAAAGTATCTGGTATTTGGGAGTAGGTCCATATCGCTGTAACTGTTAAATCCGGCTGCAAGAGTTTTTACTACTGTCCAGCTGCCGTCAATGCCCGTTTTTCTTTCAATACAGGTACTATAGCTTGAGTAGTCTGCATATAGCCAGGATAGGTCAATTTGGGTAGCAGAAACAGGGGTAACGGTTAAGGAAGCCGGTGGGTCCTTAATTATTGAAGTGGTGCAGGAGACTTCCTTTGTGTATGAAGAAGCAATCCCGGAAGGATTAAACGGTATTACCCTGTATGTATAGTTGGATATATTATTGACACCGTTATCTGTATAAGTAGTTGTATTGGCCGGAACTGTTGCTATCTCAACAAAGCTGTCGGAATTTACTTTTCTCTCAATCTTAAAGCCTGACTCGTTGTTTGACCCGTCCTGCCAGTTTAAAGTTATTTTTGTGGCTGATGTAATATCAAGCCCAAGTGAAAGAGCTGGGGAGGGAGGGCCTGTAAATATGGAGTATTCAGAGGTTGAAGCTGTATTGTTATTAGCATCCACGGCAACAACCTTATAGAAGTAAGTTTCATTAAGTGAAATATTATTTGTATCTGAATATGAGGTTATATTGCTGTCAAGCACAGCTACAGGACTAAAACTGCCTGTACCGGTTTTTCTTTCTATCCTTAGGGTGAAGTTTTCGCTGGTTGGATTAGTCCAGCTTATATCAATTCTTCCAGGACTTACAGGCACACACTGCAAGTTGGAAGGAGCTAATAGCTTGGTTATAGGCTTTGATATATTACTAAAGCCTTTATATTTTTCGTTATTTATAGAAAGTCTGTACCTGTATGTACCATCCTCTCTGGGTTGGTCTGTAACGCTGGTGCTGTTTGCCGTCAACTGTGGTTTTATTACTTCCCATGGCCCCCATGCATTTTCCATATATTTTGATCTTTCAAGCATAAAATTCTCGATGTTTGGGGTGTATCCCCAGTATATAGTTGTAATACCGTTTTGCATCAAGGCACTTATTGAAGGAGGTTCAATGGGAGTTATTGTAATGGACGGTGAGAATGTTGATGAATAACCTCTCACGTCCTGGGAAGCTATTACGTATTGTGCAGGAACACCGGATGACAGGGAGGAATCTATGAAGCTAATGGAGGTTTCATCATTATCAAGTACAGCCACCTCCCCAAAACCTACTCTATTAACTGCGGTGCTTCTGGTGGCAAGGGAGTTGTTAACCCATGTAAGGGTAACTTCCTTATTGTTTATATGAAGCTTTGATGAAACTATTGAAGGGCTTTTCATCTGTGAGGTGGACGCACTACGGGCTGCAGTTTCGATTGAATTCCCGTTAGGGTCTACAGCAGTAACCGTATAGTTATAGGATGTTTGGGGCAAAAGATCAGTATCTTCAAAACGTAAATAGTTTCTTTCTATATCGACATCTATATTGGCTATTAATACACCATCCCTGGCTACACCATAGTATACGGCGTTTGCAACCGAAGTCCAGCTTAGGTTTATCTGGGTATCTGAATTTAATAGCCCAGGACTTGCATCAAGGCTTAATGCTGCCCTTACGGTAATAACTGCACCGAATATTAAAATAAAAGTAATCAATATAAAAATGCCTGATTTAAGGTATTTATTTAAGGTTACTTTCATTGTTATCCCCCGCAACTAAATGCAAACATTAATAGCATTGCTTATTCTTTATCGAGATATTTTGCCAAAAAGTTAATGCTTATTTAAAATAAAATTAAAATTAACCGGGATTGGATAAAAAATACTCTTGAAATATATAGTTTTTTTTAGTATACTAATAGACGTTGATTTTGGATATAATACTATTATATGTCCCCATAGCATAATGGATAGTGCACTGGTTTCCTAAACCAATGATGCAGGTTCGATTCCTGCTGGGGATACCAAATAAAACCGTTGACCTTACAGGTTAGCGGTTTTTATTTTAAGATGCAAAAGGCTGACAAAATCCATTCTATAAATCCGATTCCGAGGGTCTTAGTGCATTTACTCCGAATGTAAAGAAAACAGCAGCAAAAAGCAGTAAAATCAGGAGATTTTGTTGAATGTCAGCAAATGGAAAACCATTCGCAAGTCTTTCATATGACTGTATTGCCCACTTCTGTGGGAAAAAGTTTGCTATTCTATCAAGGTTCTCACCCATTAAACTGGAACTGAAGTATGACCCGCTGATAAAGCATGTAAAAATAGATATTAAAGCATTTGCCAGGGAATACACCTTATTGTCTTTGATAAGACTAACGAGACCAATGCTTATACCTATTGAGGTTATAAGGAAAGTAACAAGAATTGAAAAAACATATATAACAGGTATTTTCCAATCAAAGTTGAATACATATTTTGTTATTACAAGAAAGAACAGGATCTGGGCTGCTCCAAGAATTAGATTATTTATAAATGTACCAAGGTAAAGTTCATACTCTTTTACCGGGGCACAGAAATATCTTATATAAGTTTTATTTTTTTTATCTTCAATAAGCAGTTCTGTACACGTTCCAGAAAAAAGGAGAATGAAGAGAAGAAAAAAACCCATTGAGGTTCTTTGTGTACCATAATTGTTTTTAACAACTGTAAGATGTTGGGGTGAACTTTTATTGAGGGATGTTCTTATAAATTCTTCAAAAATTAGTCTTAGATAAATCACATTTGAGTTTTGTGTAAGACAAATAATTTTGACTGGTGCTTTTTCTTTTCGAAGCAGCTTCATTTCAAAGTCATCAGGAATTATGACACCCATATCTATTTCTTTAAGAATTAATTTGTTTTTTATTTCATTTTGTTCAAGATACTTAACTTCAAACTTCCCGCTGCTCTTAATAAGTTTTAAAACAGGATATGAGTCATTAAATTTATTTGATATTCCGACTTTTTCAACAACATTATAAGAATGGATGTTTATTGTAAGTACACCTATCAAAAGTGGAAATACAAACATCAGGACAATTGACTGGTATTCTCTTATTATTCTTCTGGCGTAATTGATTGCGATTGTAAGGCTATTCATAGCTATCCCCTTTCCGGGCTATTAAGGCGGATGCAAAAATAAAGAAGAGACCGGTTATTATAATATAGAATATGTTTGGCAAGACCGAACCTAGGGGTCTACCTTCTACCATTTTTATATATGCTTCAAATGCCCAACGGCTCAATGTGTACCTGCTTATTTTACTAAAGACTGCACCGGCAAAAATCCCCCCGCTTAAAAAATTCATTGCCACTACAGTAAATGTTGATATTCCTGCAACAAGTTTTGTTTCCTTGAAGGCATTTGAAATCAGCATGGAGAAAGCCACACAGACAAAAGCAAGCGATAAAGTAATCACAAATATGTTAAAATAGGCTCTGCCCCAATCAAAACCATAGGTTAGTGAAGTCAGCAGCATGAACATTGCTGAAATAATTATCATAACAGCCATGTAACCGGAGTATATACCAAGATTTATTTGAAACGAATTTGCCGGAGATACCAGCATTCTTTGATATGTCTTGTTTTCCCATTCTGCTGTCATTAGAGTAGCTATAATTATTGAAGTTAGAGTCATAAGCTGGGTGAGGATGTAAGAAGCATAAAAAGTAACTGTATTTGTGTTGCTTCCGTGGTTTATAATTTCAATTACTGCGTATGCATTATTACCGCTGGTTTGGCCTATAAAGTTTTCATATACATTTATTGAAATAATAAACTGAAGGAAATGTACCGCCAGCAAAGGAGCAATTATGTATGGACTTTTCATAACAAATTTGATATCCTTTAAAGCTATATTGTAAAATCTCATGCAGTGCTCCTCTAATCCCTCAAATTTCTTCCTGTCAGTGAAAGAAAGACATTTTCAAGCGATGGGCTTTTTAAGCTTATATTGACGATTTTTTTATTGTTTTTAAGTATGATTTCAATTATTTCCTGCAAAATATCATGTGCATTATATGAAACAACCTGTATAAGGTTTTCATGAATGACCATACTGGTCACTCCATTTAAGTAGCTCATTTCATCAAACCTGCACTCACATGCATTATCAACCTCTAAAGTTATTATTTCTTCGGAGTTTAGAAGCATTTTTAATTCATTTTTATCACCTAGAGCAATAATTCTTCCGAAGTCAACTATGCCTATCCTGGTACATATATTTTCGACTTCCTCCATATAATGACTCGTATATATAACAGTAGTACCGGATTTATTGATACCCTTTACCGATTCTAAGATGTGGCTTCTTGATTGTGCGTCAATTCCAACGGTAGGTTCATCCATAATCAATATGTCAGGTTTATGGACTATTGAACATGCAATATTTAGCCTTCTCTTCATTCCCCCGGAGAATCTTTTGGGACGTTCGTTTCTTTTATCGTAAAGGCCGGTAAATTCCAGGGCTTCCTTAGCCATTTCGTGGAGTTTTTTTCCGTGAAGTCCGTAAAGACTTCCAAAAAATTCTACATTTTCACTTGCAGATATGTTTTCGTATATAGCAACATCCTGAGGAACCAGACCCAGTATTTTTTTTACTTCGTTCAAATTGTGTGAAATATTAACATCGTTTACCAGTATTTCGCCCCTATCAGGCTTTAATAAACCCACCAGCATTTTTATTGTTGTGCTTTTACCTGCACAGTTTGGTCCGACCAAACCGAATATTTCTCCCTTATTTATCGATAGACTTAAATTATCCACTGCCAATATGCTGCCAAAACGCTTAACCAGATTGTTTGCTCTAATTATCGGCAAATGCTTCACGCCCCCAAATTTTATATATCTTGTATAATTGTAACACGACAAAATGATTTTAGAGTGACTTAAGTCATTAGTTTTAATAAACCGGGTTAATTTATTATGATAAAATTATTTTTCACCGTTATTAAGATAGTATATTGCAATTTGTGTCCTGTCTCTTAAGCCTAATTTGTTAAGTATATCGGTGACCTTGTTTTTTACTGTACCTTCTGCCAAAAATAATGCTTCGGAGATTTCCTTGTTAGAAAGACCTTTTGAGATAAGCTTCATTATATCCAATTCAATGTTTGAAAGTCCAATAGTATCAAAGGCTGCTTTTTTTTCTTTTATTAATAAGCTCGGAAGCTTTGATGCAACATTGGGGTGTACTAAAAGATTGCCGCTGTGAACAATTCTAATAGCCTCAATTATCTTGTCAGGAGAGGTGTTTTTGAGCATATAGCCTTTTGCGCCATATTTTAAAGCTTCAAATATATACTCATCATCATCAAAGGTTGTTAAGACTATTATCTTTATATTGCTTAAAACTTCAAGTATTTTTTTAGTAGCGGCTATACCGTTACATACAGGCATTTGAATATCCATAAGAATAACATTGATATTAGGGTCCTGCAGTACTGTTTTATATGCTTCATCACCGTTTTTACACGTTGCTGTAACCTGGATCTCATTATTTAGATCAAGAATCAGTTTCAAACTATTCAATATAAGGTCATCGTCATCAACAATTAAAACATTTATAGGCATAATTATATCACCTGCCTTAAATTTATTGGAATAACAGTTTTAACTACAAATCCGTTTAATGAGTGGAACTCAACCTTACCGCCAAGTATACGTGCTCTTTCTTCCATACCTGAAATTCCCATGCCTATAAATATTTTATCACATCCAATTCCATTGTCACTTATTATTAGCTCGATTTTATCATCAAAATACTTTAACTCAATATTTATTATACTGGCTTTCCCATGTCTTACCGAATTAGTAAGTGCTTCCTGTATATTTTTGTAGATGACGGTTTCCACTGCGGGACTAAGCTTATACTGCATACCTTTGACCAGATAGTAAACTTTAATACCTGTAGTCTTTTCGAAGCTTGTAATCATTTGCTGAATAAACATTTTGTTTGTGTATTCTTTTGGCTTTATTCCTTTGACGGTATGTCTTAAAAGCTCTGTACATTGTCTTAGATTATCCCTTACGGATTGTATCAGCCCTTTGCTTTTTACAGGGTCGATTTCATATAATTTTATATAGGCTTCCAGCTGCATTAAAATACCGGTTAACTTATGACCTGCCGAGTCATGAATTTCTCTGGAAATTCTGTTCCTCTCTTCAAGCTGTGAGACTTTTTCTACCATCTTAGCAAAATTCTCAACTCTTTTTTTAGCTTCCTCAAGTTCATAACTATAGTTTCTGTTCATGTCATAGAGAGACTCAATTTGCGTAAGACTATCCCTTAGTTTTTTTATTTGTTTGGCAAATGTAAAAGCAAGAAAGAATACTATGATATTGAGAAATATGATATCAGTACTTTTATTTTTAAGGAAATATGTTAGAAAACCCGAAATAATCAAGGATAATAGATAGGCCTCTAGGTTTAGAAATATCAAGCTGTCAACAAGGGTTATGTAAATAAGAAAGTATGAAAAACCTCCAAATTGATGATGAATGTAGAAAATAATACCAACATCCAAAAAAAGGGAAGCTAAAAAAAGAGTGCTGTTTGAAATAAAATTCAGCCTGATCTGGCAAACCAGTGTAAATAATAATACAAGCAATATGTAAAGCCTTAGATTTAAATCATTGATAGTAAAGGAACCATTTATAAAAACTATTACAATGATAAGAAACCGTATAAGATTTTCAATTTTATTACTGGTATTCGTCATATTTAGACCTATTCTAGCAAATTATAGTTTTATATGAATATAATACAACAAATACAAGCGTATTTCCATAATAATAATGGCCCATTTTTAAGTTGAACAACCTTAAATCCAGTAGTTCTATTTACGCTAATGTGTGTTTAAACAGTTACCTTCGTGGTATATATTTTATAGTAACTTTCTTCAAAAGTTACTCCCCTTGATAGAGAGTTAATGATAGCTCTCTTTTTTTTGTTTAAGAATTGTTGTATTATATTGCTAATATTTGCTTGTATTTGAGCAAAGCATTTATATAAGGCATAGCCCCAGGATGGTTCCTATTATCATTCATATAAAATTCTCATGTACTTAAGAGCTTAAAAACAAGCCGTTTGACAATACTAATTGCATTGGTTATAATTTACCCACGATATCAGCTATAAATGTAAATGTAAACCTAGAGTATTTGTTTTACTGGAGGGCGGAGTCTAGTTGAAGTATGAAAGATATACGCATCAGTGGTTTATGAATGAGGCTTTAAAAGAAGCCTATAAGGCATATAAGAAAGATGAGACTCCGGTAGGAGCGATTATAGTCAAGGATGGTAAGATAATAGCCAGGGGCCATAATGAAAAAGAGCTAAAAGTCGACCCTACTAACCATGCCGAGATATCTGCAATAAAGAAAGCATGCAGGAAGCTGGATACATGGAGGCTGAATGACTGCGACATGTATGTTACTTTAGAGCCCTGCGCTATGTGTGCAGGTGCAATCATTCAGGCAAGAGTAGGAAGGCTTTTCGTTGGCACAATGGATCCGAAAGCAGGAGCAGCAGGCTCTGTAATAGATGTATTAGGGGTTGATAAGTTTAACCACAGGGTAGAAGTTACTTATGGAATACTTAAGGAAGAGTGCTCTAGTGTATTAAAGGACTTTTTCAGGGAGCTAAGGCAAAGAAAGTCATAGAGGTTGGTGGATGTAATTGGGTAAATTTACAGGGCTTACCTGACCAAACATATTGACAGAGAATACACTGTGTTGTAAGATATATTAATGTATTGTAAGATATAGTTTAATATTGATTAGTATGTGGAGAGATGGCTGAGCTGGTCGAAGGCGCTCGACTCGAAATCGAGTGTACGTGGAAGCGTACCGTGGGTTCAAATCCCACTCTCTCCGCCAAAATAAAGGCTTTTACAGTTTAAAGTTAAAGTCTTTATTTTTTAAGCTAATTTTCTAACATAGAAGAACTCTCAAAATAGAAAAAAGGGTATTTCACAACAATATAGTTACTTTTGAAGAACACTATCAATAAATGAGTAGACTCTCTTCTCATATTTCAGCATATCTTTACTGACAGCATCACAATGCCCTGCTTTAGCAATATATACTTCTTTTAGTTCACTTTTTGCCTCATACAATTCATAGCGCATTCAAACAGGACAAGTAAAATCCTTTTCCCCGTGAATAAACAAAATTGGGACTTTTAAATCTCTAACGGATTTCACAGTGCATACTTTGTCAAAGGTTTCCTCTGCGTAGCCTGGCAACCATATTTGCGTAGAGAATCGTTAATTTCTGTAAAGTTTCAATCTTTATCGATAATTCTTGCTCAAGTTTATATTTAACTAAATCATTAAGAGCAGAAAATCCAGCATCATCAATGTAAAAATCAACTTTTTTTATTCTCACTTAGTTAAGAATGTAAAAGTGAAATGCCAGCTCCTATTGACTCTCCATATATACCTATTTTTCCATTAGGGTTAATATCTTTAACGTAATCAACCCATTTTTCAACATCATATTGCTCAAAGTAGCCAAAAGATTGACTTTCGCCACCAGACTCGCCATATTTGTTGAATTTGCGGCAAGGACATTAAAGCCTTTTTTTAGGTAAAGGTCAGCATATCTTTTAATTAAGTTCCATTTGTTACAAGAGTAATCATGGATCAGAATAATTGTGTTTTTAGCTGAGGAAGGATTTTTGAAGTAAACACCTTATAGCTTATAGCCAACGGTTTCAAAACAGGAGTACGCGGGATGTGGCTTTGTGCTATTGCTGAAAATGAGCCTTATGAGCATTAGCGAATTAATGCATCTAACGGAGCAAATCAAAAAAGAAGGTACTACTGCGTAATAATAGATTTACACAATAACACCTTCTTTTATAAATTTCGCTCAATGTTCGAAAGTTCAACTAATCTTTGATAGTTATACCATATGGTGATTTTCCAACTTGAATAGTACCAACAACTGAATTATTAGATGTATCCACTATAGTAACGCTGTTATCCTCTTTGTTTGTTACGAAAACACTTTTACCGTCCTTAGATACTGCTACCCCATAAGCTTTGTTACCTGCCGGTATTGTAGCAACTGTATTAAATTGAGCAGTATTAATCACACTTATATCATTAGAACCAGAATTTGCAACATACATGAACTTACCGTCAGGTGTACCATATACTTGGATTGGACTTTCGCCTACTGCAATAAGCCTCTTTTTTTCCATTGTAACGGTATCAATAACCTCAACTCTATTTTCTCCGCTTATAGTAACAAAAGCCAGTTTGCTATCCTGCGAAAAAGCTACCTGTACAGGTTTATTACCAACCTTTATATTTTTAACAGTTTTGTTTTCAGCCAAATCAATGACGGAAACTTCATTGGAATCAGTATTTGCAACATAAATGAACTTACCATCTGGTGACATTCTAAGTCCTTGAGGCATCATCCCAACAGGGATCTTAGCTGTTACATTTCCACTTTCGAGATCGACTACATACACATTACCGTTTTTGGGGTTTTCAGTCATGCTATGACCGCCAGAAGAGTCTGCTCCCTCTGCCGCAGCCATCTCTGCTACTGTTACGTAGGCAGTTTTTGAGTCAGGTGAGAAAATGGTATGGCTTGGTCCCTCACCAACCTTTATTGTTTTTGTTAGTGTGTTTGTTTCAGCATCAATAGCAGAAATTGTGTTATTTGCATTCTCAACCACATATATGAAATTTCCGTCAGGTGTAACCTGAACATTATGCGGTCCTTTACCTACCGGAACCGTCGCAGTTACATTCATAGTAGCCATATTTATAACCGAAACGGTTGAATCATCCTCATTTGAGGTATAAATATAGTATTCTGGCATATCAGCCATTGGTGGTTGTTCTTCGTCAGTTTGTGGAGACTGCTGAGGAGTTTCCTGTACGGGCGATGGATTTATGTCATTCTGTGGTTGTTGCTGCGTTCTATTTGGTGTACAAGCTGATAAAAAAGCTAAGGACAATACTGTTACCATCAATACTAAAATGAGTCTTTTCATTGGCATGACCTCCGATTTTTATATTCTAAATTAATATTTACATTTAATGTATAACAAAGCAGTTATATCATAGCAAAAAGTAAAGTACTAAATTCCACATTAACCTTTTATACAAGCATATCTATTAGAAAAAATAGTAACTTTCATATTTTCTCTAATACCTTTCCTTTTAATAATACTGTATTGGTTGTTTTCCCAAAAATATTTATCCATATTCTCCCTCCCTCCGTACTACTATTGCGGTTATATGCTGATTATAAAGTGAGTTTTTGAAGATTTTATGAAGATATCAAATCTAGGGGAAGATTTTTAATTTTTAAACGCTTTGTAATAAATACTAAGCTAAGTTACTTTTCCATAGTTTAGACCTATTTATTATATTCGGATGATTCTTCTAAATCAGAAGCTGTTGAACTTAGCGATGGATTGCTTGGAGGCAGGGTAGAAGTTGAAAGTAAAGATGGAGAGGATAGATTTCTTGGCTGGATTTAGCAGCATTAGGAACGGGCTAGTTTATTGGTTTTCCATAATTCACACAGTTGACAAGACAAAATAAATACCTTCTTGACACTTTTTAAGTAACCAAAAAGGTATTATCTAAATGAACTTGCTATGGCGAGGAATCAAACTATTATTTTAATATATATTTATTTGAGGCTATCATTTAAATACATAGCATTGAATCCCTTCATATACATATCCCAATTTACCCGAACCAAGTTCACTATAATTGGTAGTGTAAAAATGATCAGTTCCATTACAATACCTATATAATTCAAACGACTCAGAATCCGTGCTTGCAGCTGTTGACAAAGAGTTGCTTGGTAAGGATAAATTACCTGCTGCATCACGTGCTTTAACCGTAAAACTGTATGCTGTCCTTGGTGTTAGACCTGTAACGATGTTGTACTCGTAGAACCAACTTTAATTAAGTCGTTGTATATATTATAACCAGTTACACCAACGTTGTCTGTTGAAGCTGACCAGGATAACGTTATTTTGTACTTATTGTTTGCGTTTCACCGTAAGCAAAGACTAGTTTATTTTTGAATAGCGTGGAGTACCAAATAAACTTTTATATTTTATTGTCCATATACCCAAACACGACGTATAAATGTTTCGTCGATTTTTCATCATTTTACATCTTCTCATGCCCTATCTGTTACATCCTGGAAGTATAAATTTTTATGATACTTTTAATATAAATTACATTTATAACACTTCTTTTTGATAAGGGTATATGGTATACTTCTGGTATAATATGCCTCAAAAAACCAGCATTTATATTATTTTGAAGCAAATAATAAATTTGATATGGGGGGAATATTGTGTGATTAGGGTAACTGCAGAACCGCAAGGCTATGCAGAATATTTTTTTGATAAAACAATAAATATTATCAGGTTGTCGTTAGTCATAAATATATTGATTACAACCTTGATGGCTTTACTGGAAATCATGAATTTTCCTTTACCGGGACAAAGCCTTTTGATCATACGACCTGTTATTATAATTCCATTTAACCTGATTATTTTAGTCTTTTCTTTTTTGCGTTTTTTTAAAAAATATAATCAAATAATACTGGCTATAATTTTTGTTAAAAACATTTACCTCTAATAGAGAAGAACTGTTAGATTTACTGAGAAGTGAAAATGATATTTCGTGAACTCGGTATAAACTAAAAAGTAAAAAGCCTTACGGCCTATAAATAAAGATTATAATTAACAAATGTTTTTTACAATTGTAATTGGCAGCTTCCACCTTGGATTATACCTGCCAGGATTATTGGGCCAGATAATCCGGTTGATGAATTAAAAGGACGTATTACTACTTGTGAGTTTGGTATAACCGATGCAGCGGTGGGAAGGTCTACTCTGGTTGACCAAGTTGGCGGGTCCTGGGGAGTCGGAAACAACTGGTTGCCAAAGCCGCCAATTCCAGGTATGAGTATATCACCTGTATATAGGTCAAAATCACCGAACTCTGCAGGCTGTGGTAATGTTGCCATAAAACTCACCGCCTGGCCCCCTCTGGGAGCAAAGCCCACATAAGCCACTCCCCCTGTTCCGAACGGTACACGGCCGCGGGGCTGTAAAACAGTACAACAGGGATAAGGTATCAAGCCAGGCACACAAAGGACATCTCCTGGAAATATAAGATTTGGATTTGGTATGTGCGGGTTGTTTACTGCAAGTGCTTCTATCCTTACTCTAAACATCTGGGCAATGGTAAAGAACGTATCGCCTGGAAGAACTGTATACCTGCCCAAAAATGCTGGCGGACAGCTCTGTGGAACTCTTGGTTGTTGTCTGGACATAAATGCCACCTCCATATTATTAACTCACGAATTTTTATAACTAAAACATATATCATATCTCTTTGAAGCCCTTGCAATATAGTATGATGTAGCATTAGCAATTGTTAAGTTTTTTTGATAATGGATGGTAAGTTAAATTATTCAACAATATTCAACTATTTTGCAACAATATTCAATCTGACTTTATTCTAATGAATTATAATTAGATTTAATATTTTTAAGGAGGAACAACATCATGAAAAAGGTTTTAGCTGTTTTAATGCTTATGACAATGCTTTTGTCAACGATGCTTTTCAGTTCAAGTGCATTTGCCGAAACTACGTACGAGCGGCGAGAGAAGGTTCTTGTATTCTTAGTTCAGTTTACAGAGAATTTTCCTATTGATCCTAGCCTCAATTACGATGCAGACTATGATGGAACTATCAAGAAAACCGATTCCGAGTATTATAACCTTTTCTTTGGAACAGGTAGAGATAATATAACCGGGATCCGCGATAATACTGTAAGAAATTATTACCGGGAAGTATCCAATGGAAAATTGGATTTAATACCGGCTGAAGAAACAAAAGATCTGGCTAATGATGGAATTGTGAGGATAACATTGCCTTACCCGCACCCAACTGCAAGAAATGCTGCAGACAGCTTATTAGTCGACGATTATCAAAAAATCGTTCTAGATGTTACTAAACTAGCTGACCAGCATATTGATTTTTCATCTTTCGATACAGACTCCAGTGGTATAATTTGTTCAAATGCTAGTAAGTCTTCTGTCGAACTGCACACGGTTTTTGTTTTTGCAAGAGGTGAATCCGGACCGAATTTCAGGTCATTTAATAATGTGTTTCCAGTTGGAAGCAGCAATATATTTGATAATGTATATCTATATAATAATTATATGGGTAATTTTTCGGTTATATCAGCTAGCTTTAATAACCTAGGGACAGTATGCCATGAGTTAGCACATAGTAATGATGCAGTAGATCTATACCAGACATCGGAGGTAAATTACAATTGTACCTGGGAAAGCCTTATGTCACATGGAAGTAGAGCTCTACCCCCTGTTCATCTGGATGCCTGGCATAAGGTTAAAATGGGCTTTGTGACTCCAACTGTTATAAATTCATCAGGTGACTATGATGTTTATTCTATAGATTTAAATGATCCAAGTAAATATAATGTCCTTAAAATACCGGTTAGTCCTCCCGATTCATACGATGAAGAGTATTTTCTTCTTGAGAACCGGCAGTTTGTAGGATTTGATAGGGGCCTGGCCGACTATTATCTTGAAGGTGGTATTGCAATTTGGCATGTGGAAGAATACAGTAAGCAGCCAGCTAATTATGTGCACTTCAGCAAGTTTTGGCTGAAAAGGTCAGAGATAGGTTTCTATTTTGTTTCGAGTGATCCTTATTTGCAAGGACATAATGTATTTGGCCCTAATACCTCTCCAAGTAACAGTAAACGTTTTGACGGTACTGACAGCGGCGTATCGGTTATAGTTAACAGCATGAATTCCAATAAAATAACCGTAACTGTAAAATTCCTTGATGAGCCGAAGAATTTAAAAGCTGCTGCAGATGGACACAATATTAACCTGACATGGGATCCTGTACTTTATGCTTCAAGCTATGAAGTCAGTATTGATAATGGCCCATTCATTAATGTAGGAACAAGTACCACTTATAGTCACGTTGCCAGTGGAAAGCATTCTTACAAGGTTAGAGCAATAAGTTCGATTAACGGGAGAACGGGTGCAGAATCCCAAACACTAACTGTAAAAGGTATTGTTTACGGTGATGTAAACTTCGATGGAGCTATAACCAGCAGCGATAAGGATTTGGTATGGAATTACTGTCAGGGAACAGTAGTACTGACCAATGAACAGCTGGTAGCGGCTGACGTAGACGGTAACGGTAAGGTTAATACTACAGACAGCTCTTACATAGGCAAATATGCTGCAGGTACAATTACTCAATTCCCTGCAGGAGTAATGAAGCTAATTACATATGGGGATACTGATGGAGATAAAGTAGTAACTTCTACAGATAGCACACTTGTAAGTAATTACTTATTAGGAGATGTAGTATTCACCAGTGCCCAGATGATAGCTGCGGATGTAGATGGAGATAATAAGGTAACCTCCCTTGATGCTACCTACATAAAAAGGTATGCAGATGGAACTATTAAAGAGTTTATTATAGCAAGTACAGTTCAATAGTTCATAATTTACCATAAAAAGGGGCCTCTAACCAAGGCCCCTTTTTATAGTTGTTACTATCATTATTATCCCCAGGCCTTAGAGTTCAAACCATATTACTGTGGTTTAGACTGAGCGCCAATTGGATAATAATATGGAGGAACTTTCACCCATCCCCTCTTTCGCATGATGGGGTTAAAGTAGGCGTTGAATTGGATTCTCATGTTTAAAAATTTTGTCCACATAGCCCCTACATCCGTTCTCAAGGACTGAGATAAGCCTTGAGCACAAAAACCAATGGCTGTTATTAATTTTAAGGATATCCCGTTAGCTATTTCATCATCTGTCATCTTTACACCTAAAGGAATTGAGTTTGGGTCGGTTCGGGGTTTTCTGTCAGATGTAGGAGGGACAGTAATACTCTCTTTTTTAAATAATTCATTAATATCCTGGATTTGTTTGGAGCAATCTACAAAACTATGCTCCAAAACTTCAATTAATTCACTATCGTTTGTAGAATTCAACCCTATTTCAGTGAAGCGATTGGCTTCGTTCAACATTGCCATATAGGTCCACAAGTTCATTACTTCTCCAACATGTAATGGGTTTTTCTTTTCATTGTCAACATAAGTAGAGGCAACATTCTTTAAGGTTTCAATTAAATTTGTCACTATTATCTACCACCTTATTACTCAATTTATTTTATTATGTGTTAATTTTTACTTTTTAATATGTAATTATATGTAAATTAGCTCGTGGTATATTATATCCATTCATTTATATGAGGTTAAAAGCATTTACGCATAACAAACAAATTAATCTTAAATTATAAAGTTTCCAAATTTAATCGTGCATTTCGTTATTTTTTGTTGTATAATATTACTATTAGTGTTTCACTAGGGTAACTAAAGTGTTTTCGAATCAGCCGCACTTACTACACAAAACAAAAATCTCTACATAAGAATCTAATTGCCTGCCCTTTGTGATCAATTATTAAAAAGTAAATACATCTAAATTAAGGGGAGGATTTTGAAGTGAAAAGAACGACAAGATTTATCAGTGTATTATTATTGGTCGCTCTGGTTCTGACGTTGGTACCGTTAAGCGTTGGAGCCGAGGTTGTATCAACACCCACAAATGCAAAATTTAAAGCTGTTGCTGTAGGCTTTGAGCATATGGTGGCATTAAGAGAAGATGGAAAAGTGGTAGCCTGGGGTGAAAACCAGTTTGGACAGTGTGCGGTTCCGGAAGGATTAGAAGGCGTCACGGCTATTGCTGCAGGTTGGGGACATGTAGTAGCACTAAAAAATGATGGAACAGTAGTAGCATGGGGAAGAAACGATTACGGCCAAAGTAATGTACCCCAAGGCCTGACAGGTATTATAGCAATTGCGGCAGGTTCATTTCATACCTTGGCGGTAAAAGGGGATGGATCGGTTGTAGCCTGGGGAGATAACGGGTTTGAGCAGTGTAATGTTCCGGAGGGCTTGGCAGGTGTAAAAGCTGTTGCTGGAGGATTTATGCATTCAGCAGCATTAAAAGAGGATGGAACTGTTGTGGCATGGGGTAATAACTTCTATGGCCAGTGCAATGTTCCAGGAACACTGACAGGTGTAACAGCAATCTCATCGTCATATAATCACACAACGGCAATAAAAGAAGATGGAACTTTGGTGATTTGGGGTTCCAACGATAGAGGTCAGCGCAGTGTTCCTCAAGGGTTAACCGGAGTAAAGGCAGCTGCTCCCGGAGGATTCTTTACTGTGGCGCTTAAAGAAGACGGTACTGCTATATCCTGGGGCTGGATGAAGGCCGAGATGGGTGCATTCCTTTCGGGCTTGGGGCCAATAAAGGCGGTTGCTTCAGGACTACAGCATACAATAGCAATAAAAGAGGACGGATCGGTAGCAGTCTGGGGCTATAATGGGTTTGGGCAGCGTGTTGTACCAGAGATGTTATCGGGTGTTAAGGAGATTACTTCAGGTTTTTCACAAACATCTGTACTAAAGGAAGATGGTACAGTCATAACATGGGGTGACGAGGATAACTCAATTGTACTCATTGGTGATGATGGCAGTTACTGGTCATACATAGCTGTACCGGAAGGCCTGTCTGGAGTAAAGACTATCACAGGTGGCTATAAGCACACGCTGGCAATCAAAGAAGATGGAACTGTAGTAGCCTGGGGTCATAATGAAAGCAGACAATGTCTTGTACCTGAAGGCTTGACAGATGCAGTGGCAGCTTCAGCTGGAAGCGGACATTCAGCAGTATTAAAGGCAGATGGAACGATAGTAATGTGGGGCGATAACCAATATGGGCAGTGTAATGTTCCGGAAGACTTAACAGGTGTAAAGGCTATTGATCTGGGAGGAGCTCATACAGTAGCATTAAAAGAAGATGGAACAGTAGTAGCCTGGGGATATAATGCAAATGGACAATGTAATGTTCCTGAGGGCTTAACAGGTGTAAAAGCTATTGCAGCAGGTGAATTCCATACAGTAGCGTTAAAAGAAGACGGTACAGTAGTAGCCTGGGGTGGTGGCAATAATGGATACAGTGTTCCTGCAGGGCTAACTGGAGTAAAAGCAATCGATACAAGAACATACCATACAATGGCGTTGAAAGAGGATGGCACTGTTGTGGCATGGGGCATGAACGATTATGGCCAAAGTAACGTTCCACAAGGGTTAAATGGAGTTAAGACCATTTCATCAGGAGGACCTTATTCAGTAGTATTAAAACAAGACGGAACTATACTCGGATGGGGCTATCTTAACTTTAAGCTTGTAAGTAGTGATTCCTTTTCCAGAGTAGGTGACCTGAACTCTGACGGTAGTGTTGACTCAACTGACCTTACACTGATGAAACAGTATTTGTTAAATATTATAACCGATTTGCCGGCTGAAAACGATATGTATGTGGCCGATGTAAATGGTGACAATAGTATAAATTCCAAGGACTTTGTGCTAATCAAAAGACGTATTTTACAAATCATAACCAAGTTTCCTAAAGAACTATAATTAAACTGACATAAGAAAGCTCCTGGCAGTGTACCAGGGGCTTTTGCTCTTTTATAGTGCATTTTGCTGATAGTAGTAGTATAATAAAAAGGGAATTTTTTAGGGCTCATGGCCTGATTGCAAAAAGGGAAGATGCTGATAGGTAATGAAAGTGAGGTAGCTGTGAAAGTATTAAAGCTTATTATTAAAATCATTGAAATCAAAACTTTTATAGTTACATTTTTATTGGGAATTTGGTCTTTTAATATGTCCCTAGTTCCGGAGAGTTCCCAACTTTATAAGCTGGTAGTTAGTACCTTAAGGCTGCAGCCAAGATGGCTGCTTACGATTTTTATCATTTTTTTCAGCGGCATTATCCTGTTAGATCAATACCTTCTTAAGGATGGTACCAAAGAATCGTAGGTATTACTGTTATTAAGTTTTAGATTATCTGTGACTTTGTCAGGATATATAAATTGCTTTTTTTACGCAAATAGGTATAATTTAAAATATAAGATTATTTCACACGATTTTAACAAGGGGGATTCTTAGTGCTAGGTCTGATATATCTAATAATTGCTACTTATGTCGGGTTCAAACTTCTTAAAAAGTTAATACCGTTTATTTTTAACCTGTCTTCAGAAAAGACTCTTTACGGAAAAACAATCAAGCTTCAAAGCTGGATAATTACTCTTCCTGCTTCGTTTCTGACAGGGACTTTGTTTATGACTTGGTTAACGTATCTTTCGGCCTATGCATTCCAAAAAAGCCATAATCCTCTTTTATATGGTAATATTGTTTCTTTTTCAGTATTTATATTGGCTGCAGTATTTTTTACTCTAAGTGAAAAGTCAGTTGGTAAAGACAGTACTGGTTCAACGAGAAAGCTGGACCTTAAAAGTGTTAAGTCATTCTTATCTCAAAATACGTGTATACTCATCTATTTATTATTTATTGTTTCATTTATAAGCTATTTTATGATGCATTCCTTTAGAGTAGAGGATGGAGTTATGAAGGTGGGTTGGTCTGTGTACAGCGATTTTGGCCCGCATCTTTCCATGATACGTTCTTTCTCTTTGGGCAGCAATTTTCCAACTGAGTATCCTCACTATGCTGATGGACATATAAGATATCATTTTATGTTTCAATTTCTTGCAGGAAATTTAGAGTTTTTAGGGCTTAGAATTGACTGGGCTTTCAACCTTCCAAGCATTCTTTCAATGGTTTCATTTTTAACCCTTTTATTTGGACTGGCTATTATTTTAACAGGTAAAGCATGGGTTGGATTTTTGTCCGGAATTTTGTTTTGCTTTAGAAGTTCTGCAGCACTGCTCACCTATCTTCTGGAAGAAAGAGACATTAAGATTGCATTTCAGAAAATTCTAACTTCCAGCAGGTTCATAGGTAAGACATCCCATGAAGACTGGGGCCTTTGGACGTTAAAGGACTATGTCAATCAAAGGCACTTTGCTTTTTCCATGGGTATACTGATTTTAATCATAATAGCGGTATATCCCTTGTTTAGAAAAATGATTATACAGCTGCAAAGCTTCTGGCAAACCTTGAAAGAAGAGAAGGCTGCTAAGTTAGCTGCAGGAACAATTGACAACCAAGATGAGATAAACACTCAAGTACAGACCTCTGATGCAGAAGATGAAGTGGCAGCAGTAGAGGCAGAAGCGGAAAAGCCAAAGAGTGCGTTTAGCAGGTGGCTTGATATCTTCTTACTTACCAGGGATTCATGGATTCCCCAAAGCTATATACGGGCTGTAGGGTTGGGAATCATCCTTGGATCAATTAGCTTTTGGCATGGCTCCATATTGATTTCTACGCTGCTTATACTTTGTTTTATGGCCGTACTATCCAAGCATAGGCTGGAGTACTTGACTATTGCTGTAATAACAGTCGGGTTTACCTTGACCCAGACCAGGTTCTTTATGGGAACTGGAAGTTCTGCGGTAGAGCCTCAGCTTTTGTTTGGATTTCTGGCAAGAAATAAAACCCTCTTAGGGGTGTCCCAATACTATCTTGAGCTGTGCGGTATTTTGCCTATCATTATTATAGCTTCGCTGCTGCTGCTTCCTAAAGGCGGAAGGTGGCTCACACTGTCATTCTTTATTCCTTTAGTCTTTGCTACTACAATGACGCTTGTTCCGGATGTGGCAATAAACCACAAGTATGTTGCGGTATCTGTCATACTGTTAAATATATTTGCAGCCAATTTTGTTCACAGCACATTAACCTCAAAAGGTATAGTATCAAAAGTAGCTGCATCTTTATTAATATTGGCATTGACAGCCACCGGGATTGCAAACACCTTTGCTCTTTACAACATGGACAAAAACTACGCACCAATGGATATGAGCAACCCGGTAAGGGAATGGATTATGGACAGCACCAAAACTTCTGACATCTTTTTGACAGATGATGCTGTAATAAATCAGGTGCTTTTGGCAGGAAGAAGGATTTTCAACGGGTATGGATATTTTGCAGGGTCAGCAGGCTATGACGTAGATGCAAGGAACAGGTTGATGAAAGAAATTTATGGAGGCAGTGACCCAAATGCTGTTAGAAAGCTTGCAAAAGAAAACAACATAAAATATATAGTTGTGGATAACTCAAATAGAGGTGAAAACTGGTATAAATTAAATGAGGAGTTTATAAGAAGTAATTTTACACTGGTGAAGCATTTTGACTGGGATAATACAGACATTTATATTGTTGATTAAAGATTAATACTTGCTTCTTTTATTATTAACTGTTAAAAAAATATTCAATAAAGCCGAATAAAAATCATATACATATGTTAACCCTATATAATAAGAGGTGAGTAAGTATATGATTGTAACATTTTCAAGGCCGCAAGGCAAGCTGTTTGAAGGTGACTTAATTGCGTTGACTAAAAACGGCAGGCATATAGGGTATGGGACGGTTAAAATAATACTTGAAGACAAAGTATTGGTTGAAGTGGACAATAGAGCAGAAAAGACATTTAACGAATTATACGGTGAAGCAATACCCTTTGATTCAGATTTGATAATATAAAGAACACTTATTATCAGCACAAAATCCATATTTATTAGCATCTTTTTATCCGGAAAAAATCCCTATTGACTACAGATTAAAAAGAGAATAATATTTATTATCATGCTGCATATTTATAGAGATCAAACTGTAAAAGTAGATAAACTTGATGAGCCCACCATTTGTATCAAATTAGCGGAGCGAATTATATGTTTATCTTTACAGTTCGTTATCTCTAATTGGGAGAGTAGTTTATGAAGTTTATTACATTTGACCCGTTCAGAGCTGCGGGTATTCCTGATGTAACCTATATAAAGCCCGAGATGATTTTTGCAAAGAAGGATTTAATACAGGAAGCAGACTGGATACTGTTTCCGGAGTACTGGCAGGTAAACCTTCTTCATTATGTGTGGAAGAAAAACATTTTTCCCAGCATCAATACTTATCACCTTGGACATGATAAGGTTGAGATGACAAGGGCTTTACAGGCTGCAGCTCCACAGCATGTGCCTAATACTCTTATTACTGCCAACATCACTGGTGCAAAAGATGTGATACAAGAGCAGTTTTCGTATCCTTTTGTAGCAAAGGAGATTCGAAACTCAATGGGAAGAGGCGTACATCTTGTTACAAAAGCAGAGGAGCTAAGAGATTATATTGATAAAAATGAAGTTTTATATATTCAGGAATACCTACCTATAGACAGGGACCTAAGGCTTGTCCTTATAGGAAATAAGGTAGTTTTTTCATACTGGAGAGTTGGACAAGGAAGCTTTAAAAACAATGTGGCACAGGGAGGAGCCATTGACTTTTTACCGACACCTAGGGAAGCAGTAGAATTGGTTGAAAGCCTGGCAGCAAATCTTGGAATAGACCATGCCGGGTTTGATTTGGCTTTGGTTGAAGATTACCCGTACTTTTTTGAATTCAACGTAATGTTTGGAAACCAGGCACTAGTCCAGGCAAATGTTCCTATTGGAAAATATATTCTTGATTATATAAATGAAAAAAGCTGCCCGCAGCCGCCCAAACCGTGGATTCCTACACCAAAGGCTTCGTGATGCTTTACTGCGCGGTTTTATAAACTGTTTTACTGCTGTCATATGGTTTTATGATGCTTTTTAAGAGGTTTATGTCATTAACTTTTTCATCAATCCAGAACTTTTCCTGGCCAGGTTCAAGAATAACAGGCATTCTGTCGTGAATTTGCGAAGCTTTTTCATTTGCTGTAGTTGTTATAATTACAAACCCAGTAAATGTATTGCTATGTTTATCGATAAAAGTATTATAGAGCCCAGCCATAAAGAACAGCTTCCTTTCAATAAGGCCTATTTCATATTTAACTTTCCCGCTAGACTCCTTTTTCCACTCTAAATATGCATTTGCAGGTATAAGACACCTTTTACCAAGAAATGATTTTTTAAATGACGGTTTTGAGTCTACTGTTTCACCCCGGGCATTTACAATAAGTTTGCTATCATAAGTGTAAAAGCCCCATCTAAAAAACTTTAGCTTGTTTCCCACTACAGCGGGAGCGGTATCTGTAGGGAATATTTCACCCGGCTTGAAGTTCAAGCTGTTTTCAGTTTCCGCTACAATGCTTCTTAGCTCATCGTATTCACTATCAGAATATAAGACATATCGTCCGCACATTAAGACCAACTCCTATAAAGGGTTCAAAGGATTATACTGTTTTAACATAACACATTTATGCCCATTATTCAAGGACGGCCTAAGACCGTATCATGTGCATTTGAATAAAAAATAAGGAAGAAATATTGTGAAGCAAGTTGTAGAGCCTGTTTATACGACGAGGAAAGTGAGAGCATTGTTTGAGCATAGCGAGTTTTGCTCGAACCCGAGGAGTATTTATAGGCTCTAAACTGCGTAACTTAAGTTTCTGTATTATTTTTATTCAAAATCATATTATGCACCTTACGTCAAGAGCATATGTTGTTTCCTAAGAAAGTATATAAAAAGGTTGGACTCCCAAGCTGTTTTGAGAGTCCAATCACTTGTCAGGTTGCGTTTGACATTGTAACTACCATATTTATTTCGCCGCCAGTGTTTTCTGCTTCAGTAAACATTTTTTGGAGGCTTTGAAATATCTCTTCTTTTGAGCCTGTTATTATAGTGTTCATTGAGTTAACACTATAATCCACATTAGTGTCTTTAAGTATATCAATTGAATTGTTAATTACACCTGTTGCGTCGTTTGTTTTTAGCGGATAGATGGCTACTTCTGCTTTAATCAAACCCGGTTCACTCCTTATAATTTTTTTGGCTTATTAGTAGTATGGTATTAATAACAAATAATATACCTTCTCATGGCTCCGATATTATTCCTCTCCACAAGGAAAGTTTCCGGATGGAAAAATGTTTGATTAGTACAGGTTTTACAGTGATATAAATAAATAGAATATTATGTAAATGTGAGGGTGTTGGTTATGTTCTCAACTATAATACACGGGAACGAAATATACCATGGCATAATACTGGAGAAATTTGAAACGGGTTTTATTTTTGGTTTTAGAATCGACGGGAGGAATTATATTTGGGAATGTAATTATGATTACTGGAAATTGATTGAATGAGGCTTTGAAAGATGTTATGTCAATAAAAATTCACACAGAGATAGCGAACTGTAAAGATAAACATATGATTTCCTTAAGCCTATTTGATTCAAATGGCTTGCTCATCAAGTTTATCTACTTTTACAGTTCGATCTCCTTAAATAAAAAAGCAGACTAAAGCGTGCCCCTTTATATGTGCTTTGCATATTATGTAGTACTCAAATCATCATCTATGGGGGTTAGGTTATGGCTGTTTTTAATATTGGAGATATAGTAGTAAGAAAGTCTCATGGGCAGGATATCTATTTTACGGTAATTGATATACTTAATAAAGAATCCCAAAAGCCTGTTTACGTTTTAAGAGGGGTATTTTACAGGATAGAAGCCGATGCTTCTGAAGATGACCTGATAAAAGAGGATTACAGGAATGTTCGGTTAAGTCTGCAGCGAGAAGTGTTGAGGGTAAAGAGAAATACATTCAGGGGAAACTTTATAAATAGAATATTTCTACTGGGCAGACCTAGACAGAGACCCGGTAAGATTCTTCATATTGATTCCAGCAAAAAGTTCCTTAATATGTGTAGAAATCACTATAGGGAGGCTGGAATCAGATCTGCAGGATATCTGGCAGCTGAAAGTGAACAGCCTCAAATAGTAGGGAGGGCCCTGGCTGAAAACAGGCCGGATATACTGGTAGTAACCGGACATGACGGTATTAGGAAAAATGGGGGTAGTTTAAATTCTTTAGAGAGCTACAGAAATTCCAAATACTTTGTAGAATGTGTCAAGGAAGCAAGAAGGTATGAACCTGATTTTGACAAGTTATGCATATTTGCAGGGGCGTGCCAGTCATATTATGAAGCAATTATGGAAGCGGGTGCAAACTTTGCAAGCTCACCAGGCAGGATAAATATAAATGCGTTGGACCCTGCAATCGTATCCGAGAAGGTTGCACTTACAGATAAAAGGTATTATGTGACCCCACAGGAGATTGCAAGAATAACGATCACTGGAAGTGAGGGGATAGGGGGCATAAATACAAGGGGGCATTTGACTACATGAGGTAATCCACAATTTACTTTGTTGAAGCACGGGCTTAAATACTGTAAAATATAAAGAGCAAAAAAATGATGCTTGTTTACAATAATTTAAACGTAGAGGGAGATACATTTGGGTAAAAACTTATATATTACGGAAAAACCATCAGTAGCATCGAGCTTTGCTGAAGTACTGGGAATGAAGATAACAAAGCAGGATAGAGGCAGGGGATATGCAGAGTCGGAACATTCAATAGTAACATGGTGTTTTGGACACCTTATCACCATGGCATACCCGGATGCTTATGACCCCGCGTATAAAGAATGGAAGGTGGAGTACCTCCCGATAATACCTGAAGATTACAAATATATTATAATTGACGATGAGGGTGTAAAGAAGCAATTTGAATCAATAAAGAAACTGATGCTAAGAGAAGATGTGGACATGATATATGCATGTACAGACAGCGGCCGTGAAGGAGAATATATTTACAGGCTTGTATATGAGCAAAGCGGAAGTACAAAAAGTGCGAGAAGGGTATGGATTTCTTCACAGACAGAGGAAGCTATCAAAGAAGGCATTAAGAAGGCTAAGGATATAAGCGATTATGATTCCCTTGCCAGGGCTGCATACAGCAGAGCTAAGGAGGATTGGCTCTTTGGGATGAATTTCAGCAGGATTTATACATGTCTTTACGGCAGAAAATTGTCCAATCTTTTAAAAGAGAGCAGGTCTTCTGTGATAGCAGTGGGAAGGGTAATGACATGTGTACTTGGTCTGGTTACAGACAGGGAGCAGGAGATAAGGAATTTTGTTTCACAAAAACACTATGGTATAGCTGCAAGCTTCCTGTCCTGTGACAGCAAGCTTGAGTTCAAGGGAAAATGGCAGCCGGGCAAAAAGCAAAAAGGCAAGGAAAAAGATAATTCGGATGAGGAGAAATATATCGGTAAAGAGGAAGTAGAGGAGGTTATTGAGAGGCTTAAAGGTTATCAGGCCAGAATAAAAAAAGTTGAAATCAAGACAAAGAATGAACAGCCCCCTCTTCTTTTTAACCTTGCAGAGCTGCAATCAGAAGCAAATAAGAAGTTTAAGCTTCCTGTGGACAAGACCCTTGAGATTGCACAAAATCTTTATGAAAAGAAGTTGATTACCTACCCTAGAACAGATTGCAGAGTGCTTTCTACAGATGTTTTGGGGGAGATACCCAAGGTCTTAAACGGGCTTTTTAAGAATACGGCTTATAAGGATTATATACTTAGGATTAAGGAATTTGGAGAACTTAAGGTGACTAAGTCTACCAAGCGTTATGTAGATGGTGAGAAGGTAACGGACCACTACGCTATCATACCTACCTATATAACAGCAGACATAGATAAAATGGATGGAGATTCAAAAAAGATATATAATCTAATTGTGAAAAGGTTTCTGGCGATTTTTTATCCTCCCGCAGTATATAACACTGTGAAGGTAGAGACACAGGTGAACGGAGAAATTTTTACATCCAATGCAAAAACATTAAAGGAAGCAGGCTGGAAGGAAATATATGAAACAAGTACATCTAAAGGTGATGAGGAACTTACAGAGGTTCCCATACACCTTTTAGTCAAAAATGAAAATTGCAATGTGCTTGGATTCGACCTTGAAGAAAAGGAGACTAAACCGCCGTCTCGTTATACCGATGGTTCACTTATAATTACCATGGAGAAGGCCGGTAAGTTTATTGAAGATGAAGAACTTCGTGACCAGATAAAAACCTCCGGAATTGGTACATCTGCTACACGTGCCGGGATAATCAAGAAATTAAAAGACATAGGGTATATAGACATAAATCCCAAAACCCAGGTAGTGACTCCTACGCTTAAGGGGGAAGCAATTGTTGAGGTAGTGAGAAGAACTGCCAGGGAGCTTTTGAGCCCTTCACTTACGGCAAGCTGGGAGAAAGGACTTACTATGATAGAGAATAAAGAGACTTCTGAAAAGGTTTTTGAAGAAAAGCTTTACGCTTATATCAATAAAACAATAGAAAAGGTGAAGAGAAGCACTGATAATATCAACCTGGCAAGGCTTTTAAAAAATCCTTAGTAGTTTGTGGGTTGCTGTCATGATACGGGTTTTAATCTCATTGACTCAACCCATTGTACCAGCCACGAAATAAGTGTAAAACCGAAAACATTAAGGAGTAAAGAATTGGTAAGGTTCCATTTGTGATAATAAAAGTTATCTGTAAGGACAAGGAAGAATTCCAAAATTAATAAAAGAGTCGAAGAGAGTATAATATATGGAAAAGTCCAAACATTTCTTTTTGGAAAATAGTTTATAAATAGAATTGCTCCCCAAAATCCACTTGCAAAATAAAATATTGGAAGCCCTTCAAGAGCAGGGCTTGCACCAGCAAATGAGAAAGCACCCAGCCTTATAAGTGTCGTATCAATCAAATATAAAACAACGCTTCCTATTATACCTGCCGGCCATAAGCGCTTCCATTTATTTTTTGGTACTAAGACAAAGCTTAATATTGATAATCCAACAAAGAAGAAAAACCATATCATATATAAATACCCCTTATCCTGTTTATATAGTTTTAGAGTTTTGAAGCTTACGCATTACTTATATTACCCATAAAAGGGTTCTATAGTATTTAAAAAAATTGGACGAATTGGCGCCATACTGTTAATAGAGGTATATACAGTCAATAACTTATGTAATTTATAGAGTACGCTATGTTTAGATAAAAATTTCTTGGGTAAATAATAATAAACAGTTAAGTTGTTAATAGACTTTACCGATAGATTTTTTAGATAAGTTTCCAGACAGTTCTGAAATTTTACAAGGAGGGCTGCTATATGGAAAAACAAAGAATTATTCTCTTTATTGTTACACTGCTTATGTTTTTAAGCATGATAGGCGTAGCTGTAGTTACAAATAAGAATAGTGTGCAAAATATTGGTTATAATTTAATCTAGTGCAAAAGATGTAGTTAACATGTAGCTGACTTGGCAGCAAATTTTAGCCTATATCCATATATAAACGATTATAAATACAATGAAGATTACATTTATCAATTATCATAGTAGAAAAAAGGATAGCCCGGTTCCGGACTATCCTTTTTTCTATGTTATTTTATGTTTTAAAAATGAATACCGATTTGTTCCAAGAAGGCCGGAGCCAGTATCGATACTGCAGTCAGTATTGCAGCAGATATAACTGCCCCTGCAAATGCACAAAAAAGAGATTTCTTAAAATCAAGTCCCAGAAAAGCAGCTACGGCAGAGCCTGTCCATACACCTGTAGTAGGTAAAGGAACACCTATAAAGGCTATAAGTCCGATTTCTTTATACTTTTCAATTTTAGGCGTGTTTTTCTGAAGCTTCTTTTCAATAAAGTCAGTTATCTTACTCAAGGATTTATATTTCTTCATCCATTTAAAAATGGTATTAAACATAAGAAGTATTATTGGTGCAGGAAGCAGACTTCCTAACAAGCTTACAAGAAACACAGGTATAGGGGCAAGATCTTTAACTATAATACCCCAGGGTATGGCACCTCTTTGCTCAATAAGGGGTACTGCTGAAATAATAAGAACATATAAGTATGATAATAAATCCTTCATGTCATTTCTCCTGTTTAAATTCTTTTATTTTTGTACACCTTTATAATAATATCATACCTAAGGTTGTGCAACAATATGGGATAGAGTGTTTTTTGACAAAAAAAGAACCCGTGTAACACGGGACTGGTATTAGAGAGGGAAAAAACGCTTCCCTTACATGTTTATATTCATTATATACGTGATAGCATTATTAGACAACCATTATAGCCGTTCTATTTTGAGCACATGCAAAAAAAGTGTTTAACATGTTGTCACATTAAGTGGAAATATGATAAGGTAAATGAGGGGAAATGTAACATTAAAGCTAATTTTTACAGCTTATTGTCTCTGTGGATACTCAATAATTGAGTAGATACATTTTTGTGGATTCTTATAATGTATTATGCTAAAATTTCATATATGGATTTATTGAGTATTATCTTTATTTGGAGGATGAGATGGATATAAAAGGGCTTTTGAGAGAGTTAAGAGATTTACCCGACAACTTAAAAGAAGTGCTTGGAGACATGTATAGCCCTTCTGTGGTTATAATAAAAGTTATAGGTATAATTGTACTTACAATGATTATAGCAAGAGCCGGAAGCTTTATAGTAAAGAAAGCCTTCGAGAAACAAAAATCCTTTAAGTATAAGATCGACAACAAAAGACTTGATACATTGTCAACATTGTTTGTAAGCATGTTCAGATACTCTATATATATCCTGTCAGGGGTTAGCATACTCACAATTTTGACTGATGCCCTTAACTTGAGATCCTTACTGGCTGCAGCCGGTATAGGCGGTATAGCATTGGGCTTTGGGGCCCAAAGTCTGATTAAGGATATAATATCAGGTGCGTTTATTGTCTTTGAGGACCAGTATAGAGTGGGAGACAGGGTGACTGTCGAGAGTCTGACAGGAGTTGTTGAAGAGCTGCAGCTTAGAGTTACCAAGCTTAGAAACTTTAACGGGGATTTACATATCATACCTAATGGAGAAATAAAAAAGGTAACCAACCATTCAAGGGGAGGTAAGGCTGTAATTGTAGATATTCCTCTAGCTTATAAGGTTGATATCAATAAGGCATTTGAAATTGCAGACAGGGTTTGTAAAGAGGTTCCGGGGGAATTTAATACAATATTGGAGGAACCTAAGGTATTGGGGATCACAGATCTTGGTAAAGACAGCCTGAATCTTAGAATTATTGCAAGGACAGTTCCCGATGAGCACTGGGAAGTTGAGAGAAGAATCAGGAAACTTATAAAGGAAGCATACGATAAGGAAAATATTGAGTTTTTTGATAGGTACAGAGTATTAATGGATGACAGGGAGGGAGGCAGTAGAAGTGGTCAATAAATTCTGCATAGGCGATATTGTAGAGCTGAAAAAACAGCACCCTTGCGGAAGTAAGCAGTGGGAAGTGACAAGGGTAGGTGCGGATTTTAAAATCAAATGTCTGGGCTGCGATCATCAGGTAATGCTGCCAAGGCCAAAGTTTGAAAAGAGCGTAAAGAAAATAATTAAGTCAAATGTAGAAAATTTGGAACCCCATTAGATGAATACCGGGGTTAATTTTTTATGTATTTGAATTCTTTTAGGTTTTTGTTGTAATAATAAAAATAAAAATCTAAAAGGATGGTATTATGTTTGAGGATAATAAACGAAACCAGGGTTTTATCAGGACATTTCTGACAGCACTTCTAACTTCTTTAGGTGTGGGCCTTTTATTAATTTTTGCAGGTACCAATTATATAACAAGGAATGCTGCACCCGGCCCGCAGACGCCACAAGCCGGACAGAACAGGGATGTTCCAAGGCCGCAGCAGATAGCAGCAGATCAGCCTGCACAGACTGATACTGTTCAAAGGGTTGCTCAATCCGCGTCACCGGGAGTAGTTGGGATATCAGTACTTAGAGTGGACAGAAAAGCTATATTTGATACAAACGCAACTGAAAGATGGGGTGTTGGTTCAGGTGTAATAGTAAGCAATGACGGATATATTATTACAAACCACCATGTGGCTGGAGGAAGAAGCAAGAGAATAGAAGTTTCCCTTGCCGATGGCAGAAATGTTGACGGTGTGACGGTTTGGTCCGACCCGGTTCTTGACCTGGCTGTTGTGAAAATAAATGCAACGGGACTAACCAGTATTCCTCTGGGTGATGCCAATCAACTAAAGGTAGGAGAACCTGCTATAGCCATTGGCAATCCCCTTGGCCTTCAATTTCAAAGGACAGTAACATCAGGTATCATAAGTGCACTAAACAGGACTATAAAGATTGAGACGGACCAGGGCGCAAACTACATGGAAGATTTAATTCAAACCGATGCCAGCATAAATCCCGGTAATAGCGGCGGACCGCTTCTGAATTCAAGGGGGCAGGTGGTGGGAATCAATACTGTAAAAGTGGCCAGTGCTGAGGCTATAGGATTTGCAGTACCTATAAATGTTGCAGTGCCCATTATCAACCGCTACGTAAAGACTGGCGAGTTTATCGAGACTTATATGGGTGTTTTTGCATATGACAGGGAGGTAATACCTTACCTAAACAGCAATATCAAGCTTGATAACGGTATCTATATTGCAAATGTAGATGAAAACGGACCTGCGTATAAAAGCGGAATACGTGTCGGCTGCATCATTACACAGGTTGACGGACAGGATGTTAATACGATGCTGCAGCTTAGGACTTATGTTTATTCAAAAAATCCAGGAGATATAATAAACGTAACACATATTGATAATGGAAGACCGGAGACTATTCAAATTAAGCTTGCTGCAAAGGAAAAGGACGGCCTTATTACAAGATAAAGACACTCATAAAAGAAAGCTATAGTTGTTTTGACAGCTATAGCTTTCTGCTACATTCCCTATTCTGTTACTTTATTCTGACTAACTTGAAATTCTCTATTGTGTAACTATATCAATAAGTCCTATACCTTTAAATGAAGATGCAGGATCCAGCCTGAAGTCATCTGTCATAGGAGCATGAACTTTCCAAACATCGGGATATTTTGATGGCTCCATGCCAGTGTGTTTTCCTTCCTTTATACATTCATAGAGGATACCCTCGTGATAGACAAAATCCCCTTTTTCAAAATAAATATCCGTACTATAAAGGTCAGAATAATCATCCCATCTTTCAATCCTGTTGTAATCAAAATCTGACGGGAAGGTTTTATCCATGAAAATAATAGGCTCTATAACTGTATTCTGATTACCTGAAGCAAATACATTATCTTTTGTCCCGTTGGCTCCGTTTATTACATCTATGAATACCTGGTCACCTTCCCACAAATTGTCCTTAATATAAAGGGGATTGTATTTATTATTAAAGGCTCTAAACATTACATTGAAGTCTTTGCTGTCCGGAAGTATTTCATTGTGGTGAAAATTAATCTGCCTGATCCAGTTTTTTTCAAATTTAAGTGCGGATACTTTGTTGGATTCAGTTCTTAGTATATATGAAAAACAGTTTCTACTGTGGGAGAAGTAATTTTGGTATATATGAACCTCATCCTCACCTGGTGTCAAAGTTTCTCCATCAGCTGCTGAAAACTGTACGAGAAAAAGATTACCAGAACCTCCTATAAATATGTTATCGTGAATTGAAGCTTTCCCATCCCTTGCGCTGTACTGGAAGCAGCCTTCCTGGTACCTTTGGAAAGGATTTTTCCAATCCAGGGCATTTAGTATAACTACGTTATGATGTATATGAACACCGTCTCCCATATTAGAAAGCTGCAATCCTTCAGTACCCGAACGTATTATCCTGTTGTTGTAAAATTCCAGGTTTGTAAACTTGTGCTGTTCATTTGGATTTTTACTGGTGTTTCCTATATATACCCCTTCAGACTCCGAATCGTGAATATATAGATCGTGAATTTTTACACCATCCATATGTGCATCTGGAACATTATCTGTTTTTATCAGAAGTCCTGCAAAACCAACATGTGCAACTTCCATAAACTCCAGCTCAAAATTTGTTGCTCTTCCTCCGACACTTAGGCCTGAAGACGCGGTATGACTAATTTCTATACCGTATTTTCCTGCTGAATTAGCATAATTACCGTTAAGGTGACCGGGATAGTCTGGATGTCCGGTCTTATTCTTTTGACTATATCTTCCTGTTAAAATCCAGTTTGAACCTCCACCAATTGAGGCAGCATAATAGTGGTCACTTCCTATACGGACTTTTCCACCATAGTTTGTTATAATCAGTGGTCTGTCAGGACTCCTTTTAGGAAGATTCATAAGCTTCATAAACCTGTAATCACCTGCAGGTATATAAAGCCGGTCAAGAGTTTTCCAGTCAACATGGGGAAGATCTCTTTGAACATCTGCGAAGTGAATAAAATCCTTACCTTGAACAGGCAGTATATATGTGTTCAAAGCTTCAGGCCAAGAGGGTTCGCTTTGGCCAATGCATCCAACTATGGCATATTCCTTTGCCCTGTTTGTCATATTAAACGCAGCGTGGCAAATCAGATACCGGGCTTTGGGAGTAATAGGGCTTTTACTTCCATCAAAATCCCGGACCCAGGGTTCCTCTTTTCTGGTATTTAGTCCTTTAGCAGTATTAAAATTAATATTGGGTTCATTTAGTCCGCTGTCATTTACTATATCATTGTCATCATCCCACCAAAGCTCTGCATAGGGAGTCTGATCTCCTGCGCTCCAGGTTCTGTATTTTGTCCAGGTGGCAGTAATTCTTACCTTGCTCCACTCGGGTCCAAAGTCAATATAACCGTATCTTCCTGCATAATATGGAGCGTCTTTTACACTATTTCCTCCCATTGGCTCACCGGTTACTTCACTTAGAACAGGCTGACCATCAAAAGCAAACTCCATCGGGAAATAACCTCCCCCTGCTGCTGCTCCAGCAGCAAAAGGAATAATTATCTGTTGCTTTCCATCTACAGCATTGGATGTAGTGATAAAAAGAGTCATGAATAAAATTACGCATGTCAAAATACAAATTGACCTTTTCATTTTTTACTCCCCCTTTTGTTTTTAATGGAAAAGACAGTAGGATTCATTGTATGGTGATAACAAATAGAAATTATGCGTCTGGTGATTTGAATATGTTTGTAATATAATTTTACCATTATCCTCATCTATGGGCAATAACTGTTTTCATTATAAACACAGGCAACTCAAATATTTAAAAATGCTCTTATACAGGCTATAGCAGCTTTTTTACATTTTTTATAAAATCATATATAATTATAGCTTACATCTTCTTCATGCTAAATTGTTTCGTACTGCTAAAATTTATAATAAAAAATACTTGACCTGACTATGACTTGATACCTTAGACTTTGACTTAGGAGGTGAGATGTTTTGTTTACAATAAAAGAACTTTGCGAAAAATCCGGTCTTTCGCGCAGTACTATCCTTTATTATCACTCAATTGGACTATTGAAGCCCACAGAAAGAAGTGAATCAAATTATAGGCTTTACTCTAAAGATTCACTAAAAGAGCTTGAAAGGATTTGTACTTTCAGAGAAGCAGGAGTCCCTTTAACTGAAATATCAAAGATTTTAAACACTGATAATAATATTGAAAGGGAGATATTAGAGAAAACTCTTGAAATGCTTAACTCTGAATCAAAGAAAATTAAAAGAAAGCAGGAAACGATTATCAAAATGCTTGAAGGAGGTAATATTATCATGGAATCAGCAAAAGGAATTAATAAGGATTTAATTATTGAGTCTCTAAGGTCAATTGGTATAAGCGATGAAGGCCTGGATAAACTTCATGAACATCTGGAAAAGGCATCTCCCGAGACTCATCAATCATTTCTTGAACTACTTGGGTTTACAGAGGAAGAAATAAAGTATATTCGTAAGAATGCTCAAAATGGCATTGATACAAATCAATAAAGATATATTGGGGGGCTTGCCTTAATGACAATAAGGCAGCCTCCCAATTTTTATGCCCAAATATTTAAAGCCATAAACCTTTCCGATGAACATATCTATAAATGCTTTCAAACTTTATCTTCCGGTTAGAAACATTTCTTGCCGTGTTTCTTTTGCAGTCTCCCTTAGTCTAAATGACTTAAAATAGGAAATTTTTTCAAAGAATTTGTATTTTCAACTTGGTTTTGTATAGTTTTTCTTTAATTATCTATACGTAGTAGTTGCTAGTATATAAGCATTTGAGATAGGTTTACATTTAAATAGAACTTTACAAGGAAAGAATAGTAAGTTAAAATAGTAACAGAACATATGTTCGGAAATATTTAATCAATAACAAGTTTTCATGTAAATCGGTTGTTATTTTTAATATCATTTCTACTATTATATTGAATAACTAAAATGGGTTTTTAAACCAAATGTTGAATACATGGCTAATTTATTCTTTACGATGTTTCAAGCACTTACCAAATCTCTTTGGTGCCTTGGAGGTATTTAAAATGAAGGTTATTCAGGAAAGTATGGATGCAGAGGCTATAACGCAGCATATAAAGCGAGCTTTCTGGAGACTCCAGTATAAAGTACGTAAACAAGCTAATACAGAATTCTGTATTCTGCAGGATAATACTGCAACAGAGCATTTTGAAACAAATTTGGTATCAAGGCTAGATTTAAAAAGCATTTTTGATAAAATTCCCTCTGCCAAAGCAAGGTATATAATCTTTAGAACGGTTTTACAAAGAGCAACAGAGAAACAAGTTGCACATGAACTAAAAATAAGTCAACAGGCGGTGAACAAATGCAAAACGAAAGCTTTAAAGGACCTAAGGATGAAAATAAAAACTTTAGTATAATTCTGCAAAAGGCCCGTGATGGTGATAATCAAGCCATGGAAGAGCTGATAGATTTTTTTAAAGATGAAATCAACAGCCTGTGTAAATATATTAAAGTTTCAAAAGAGGATGTAGTTCAAGAGCTGTATAAAGAACTAATATTACTTGTGCGAGGAGACAATAATGGAGAAGATAATTAACATTGACAATATTATAAGAAGCATATTAGCTGCTGCCTCAATTGCCACAGGTTATCTTACAAATAGCTTTGGCGGCCTTATTGTGGTTTTAATATTCCTGATGATTTTTGACTATATAACGGGCATTATGTCAGCTTATGTGAATAAAAGCTTAGAGAGTAAAGAAGGTTTAAGGGGAATTTTTAAAAAAATATCTTTTATTTTACTTGTACTTTTGGGTTTTTTTGCTGATATTGTAGTTACATATATTATACAGAAGGTAGGCATAAAGACGAGTACGGGAGGGTTATTTGGTATAGCAACTACGTGCTGGCTTATAGGAAATGAATCACTTAGTGTTATAGAAAACCTGGGTGAAATAGGTGTACCGGTACCTAAATTTCTTAAGAATGCATTTGTAAGAATTAAGGACATTTCAGAGGATATACCCGTCAATAAAAAGTAATTTTAATTGAGACTGTAAATATGTGTAACAATTTACATTACCTAAGGCGCGAACGCAAATGTTGGCGCCTTAATTGACCCTCTAATGCATCTTACAAACATTTTATAATCATTTTTATCTTACACTAAAAAAACCCGGTAAACAACATTGCTAAAACTAGCAACTCTATAGTAATTAAGAATATAGACATACCGGCCCCGAACCTAAACTTCTTTCGTGTAATTAAAAAACCATAAACTAACGCAAATGCTACAAGTCCAGTTAATAATACCATGTTTTTCACATATAAGCTAAAACCAGCAAGTAGCAAAGCAAGTACAGTAAATGAAATGACAAGCAGTCTTGACTTTTTAGTCATAAATTTGCTCCCTTTTATTTTTATTATCTACCATCCAATACCAGTAATTCAAGAGTATTTTTTATTCCGCATGAAATATTCAATAAGTACAGTTTTTTGAATCAACTTTACCCTAAATTCAAAAGGTGTTTCTATTATGTAACTCCTTTGAGAAAGCCACCCTCTATAGGTTTATTAATTAGAACATTGTATGCGTTGAAATCCAATATCCATATAACCAGACCTATAACCGTTACCAAGGAAAATGAAAAATAGTTCTTAATAATGCTGTTCCTGGTGTTAAATCTACTACCTATAAACAAATAAAAAATAGATGATATTAACATAAATGTTAGACTTACTAGTCTACTAAAATAATTATCTGAAATTACTAAACTGTCCAAAATACCTGCAATAACAGTAATAAAATGGGCTAGAAAAGCTAATAGATTATTTTTTAGCACGATAACCCCCCTATAAATTCCTAAATAGCCCAACAAGGCAAACCAATGAATATCGCATTCTTAAATTATCCTTTTAGCTATTTCCTCTATATGCGTATAGTTAGTACCACAGCAGCCGCCAAAAATTTTAGGAGTAAAATACTTGTACAACTTCATCATATCATTAGCGAGATCAACACTATTAGAAGATTTCAAATCAGAACAGTTATCTAATTCTTCTGGTGATAATGGTGAAGTGTTTGCTTGTATTCCACCAAAACGTTCTTTTACCAATTTAGTTTCATTAAATGGGTAAGATAATGCATTTTTCAAGACAATTGGATGAACACAATTTGTCATATAGCAAACAGGCTTTCTTGAAGTTGAATTATCTATGTTTAAAATTGCATTATGAATAGTATTTCCATCTATGAGCTTTCCATTACTTCTTATCATAAAGCTAATAATATATGGCAAACCGGTATTCTCCATTGCTTTGGCCATGCCAATAGCTTCAGATAATGCAGGCATAATACCTGCAAACAAGAAATCCACTCCAGCATCTTTAAATAAATTCGCCTGCCATGAGTGAAATTCTTGTGCATCTTCTATCGATAAAATCTCTGTTGCTTTATAAGCGTCTCCCTTGCATCCCATTAAGCCCCCGACAAACATATCAGTACTTGCATTGTTTTTAATTTGTTGTAAAAAGCGTACATTATCCTCAATAATTTTTTCATCAAAATATGACTGACTAACGCGCACTTTATTTGCTCTGCGGGTAGGAGTCGTTGAGATAAATGGCAAATGGTATTTTTCTGCTATAATCACATATTCTCTAAAAATATTTAACATGGCTTGCCTTGAGTCGGTATTATATATTAGACCAGCCATTGCAACTATATCATCAAACATAATATTATATTCTCGCTTCAATCTCTCTCCTAAAGCACCTTCCATTAAAATCACTGAAGATGTATTAAAACAAGTTTCAAAATCCATATGTAATCACCCATATTCCTATTTTTGACGGTTAAACTCATCCATTTCCATCTCAATAAATCCGGCAATCATTTGTCTATACAACTTTTCTACCATATCAGGATTTGAACCATATTCGTTTGCCAAAGCCCTTACCTTACTAATGATTGCTTCCACCCTTTGCGGTGCTTTTACACTTTGATCATCCTTTTTAAATTTTGATGCCTGTTTCACATATAAACCTCGTTCAGCAATGAGCTTGACTATTTGATTATCAATTCTGTCAATATTGCTGCGAATTTCTTCTAAACTTATACAGTCCATCTCAAGATTCTCCTCAACATTATCATGATATTATATAAACAACGTGCGTTCACAAGGGGCTTTAATTTTCTTTATTAAAACTTAATTTTACATTCTCTTTTACAACTTTCCTCTTATTCAATGTTACTTTAAACATTTCATCAAATACCTGTGGTAAGCGAGCTTTAAAAACCTTAACTCCTTCTTCTGTAATACCACCTTTTGTTGCTACCCTTCTAACCATTTCATCGAAATTCAAGCTTTTCTCTATAAATAGTTTTGCTGTTCCAAATAATGTTCTAATTACCATGTCTTCTATATCTTCTTTACTCAAATTGTTATTGTGCCGCTGCCCGGAATTTACAAACTCTTCAAATATCGCAGCTATAAATCCAGGCATACAACTCGTTAGCTCCGCTGCAAGTTCAAAATCTTCTTCATCAATTTTTTTCACTTTGCCTATACCGCTTAATAACGTTTCAATGAAATGTTCCTCTTCTTTTGTTACATAACTGTTGTGACAAATCAAAGATATCCCTTCAAACACCTCGGATGTTAAACTAGGTGTCAATTTTGTTACTTTCGCACGAGTTAACTCCTCAATAAATTTCATTCCTACAGAACCGGCAATTGAAATAATATTAGAGTTAGAGCCAATACTTTCGTTAATTTCTAATAGGATATTTTTAATATCAAGAGGTTTCACGCAAATAAATATATACTTTGCAAGTCGTGCAACTTCTTTATTATCCTCAGTAATATGTATACTTTTCCAAAGTGCCTTTATTTCAGCCAATTTGCTTTTTGTCCTAGTTGATACAATTATTTCATCAGGACGGATTTTTCCTGACTTAATAAAAGTATCTATTAACATACTTCCCATGCTTCCATATCCAATAAATCCAACTTTAATCATATTAATAATCACTTCTTTCAAAGTTTTATACTATATTTTCTCCAAGCAAGATTTTGGGCATAGTTGTTAAACAGCGGTTCCATCTTTTATAAAACTTCTCTAATCCAAGTTTTGAAACCTTTGCGTGTATTTCCTCGTTTTCAAGCACCCAATACAGCATATAAGTTACCTTTCCAACATAGCGTGTCAACGGAATAGGTGGCTCGCCTGATTTTACAGCATTGAAGTCTTTTTGCCTATGAGTTCGTTTGATGTACTTTACATCAATAACACCGGGCTGTCCTTTGTAAAATTCAGCTACTTCTTTCATGAGTGCTTCAACTTCATCTTGTTTGTCAATCTTTACTTCATATATGCAAATCTCATTAAACATGTAACCGACCTCCATCGTTTGTTAATATAGAAGATTGCATTCTCTGGTTTAATTTGCATCTTTCCCTCTATTACATAAAACATTTCATCTGATTCGTCGTGGATATGAAATTCAAGTGTTCTGTTTTCTGCTATAACGATATTCAGCATATGGTCATTTATTTAGCCTTCTGCGTCATTTTGACAAGCATTTTTCCTGTAAATTGAGGAAACCAATAACTTATTTTTACTGTTATGCTATCAAAAAGCGAAGGGGTGATTATAAATCTTTTCTTTAATATATTTTTAACAAATCCCCGCCCAACTTTTGCTGCATCTGCTTTAAATTCTTTAGGTACTGGTAAAGGCGATGATGACTCAGTATCAGTAAGTGGAGGATGTAGTATATGAAATGAGATGCCGCTATCTAAATTTTCAAGTATCATACATTTAGCAAATGCCTCAATGGCACCTTTACTAGCAGAATATCCACTAATTTTAGTATATCCAGTAACACCAACTCCAGAACTTACGTAACATATTCTCCCATTTTTGGATTTTCTCATATGAGGCAATACCGCTTTTGTTAAGTTAACAGCCCCAATAAGATTAACATTATAAGTTTGTATATATTCATCCAAAGAGTGTTCTTCAATACCCTTAAAAATGCATGTACATGCATTATGTATAGCAATATCAATTCTCCCATATATATTAATTGACTCATCTACACAGACTTTTACTAATTTCTCGTCTGTTACATCACATATATAAGTGTATAACTTATCATATAATTTTTTCAACTTGTTTATTTCGTCACAATTAACATCTAAAACTACTGCCTTATTCCCTTTCTCTAACCAAGACTTTGTAATAAAGTATCCTATTCCTTTGTTTGCTCCCGTTATAAGCATTACTTTATACATATTAGCCCCTCTTCTCTCTACACATGAGAACAAAATTTAATTATATTTGTCTACCCATACTCATCTTTTTCTTCAAATTGCTTTAACATATAATTTAAAGCTCTATCACCCATATTTACGATATCATTATACTCTTTTTTATGCTCATTAACGTAATCCTGTGAAATTGATGAAAAATCAGGCGAAGACATAATAATTTCAAGCTTTTTTTCAACCATAAAACCAAATATAAGGTTTTGTAATAATAAAAAATAGATTGCTATTGCACTTATAAATATAACACTAATTAATAAAACTAGCTTTTTTCTACCTTTAAGCACTATTCTCCCCCCAATGTCCATTCACACAAAATCTCAATTACCCAATAATAATACTTCCATAAGCCTGGGGTTATAGCCCAATAAGGCACATCCATGGATGGCTTGTCCTTATATCTTTACAACTAGTTGCTACCTTACAATATTAGTTTCATTTTTACGTCTAAACAAAGCCTCTATTAGCTTTGTACACATCCGTAAATCAGCATAGCTACAGACCACATAATTACAGTATAAAATATTAATTTTAAAATGTTTACTATTCATAAAAATCAATACTTATTTATTGTTGTGTATTAATACTGTTATTACGTTTGTCTCCGATCAAAATAAGTATAAGAGCAGTTGTATAACCTACAACCCCTATAGTAATCATAGCAATGCCAGTATCTCCAAATAAATATGCCAGCAGAATTCCCAATGTGACTCCAGGAAGCATAAATAGCCCGCCACGTCTATAATTGCCTTTTTGGAACTTAATAAAACTCATAACAGATTTCATCAACTTTCCCTCCCTTAATATACTCCCGTTATTAAATAATATAAATAATTTTAAATTTATATTTTTATATAATTACGAAATAAACTAAAGCTCCTGCGCACTTCCTAAACTTAACTGCGCTGCTTACAGCGCGTCTTTGCCACCCCGTGTCATATGACGTTCATCATTGCTGAAGCCTTTGAGCCCTAGTGCTTGCACTCGGCGAAAAGGTTTGTGTCAAAGCGAAGCGGAGCCAGCAATGCATTAATATACGATGTGCCGCGGGCCCTAAATTCAGAAGCCACTAGGATGGTAGCTTCTGAATTAGTTTGATAGCTTCTTCTGGACGTTCTTATAGATTATATATTCTTTAACACTTTTAGAAGTTAATAGCATAACTCCAGAGATACCATACACAGTACCATAAATAAACGATATAATTCCAGCTACCAAATTTTGCATTGCTACTATCCTCACAATATTTACTAGTCCAGAAATGAGTACTAAAATTGCTAACACCCATCTTGCCCAATCGTAAGCTTTAAATACTTCATAACATAGTGAAAAAATAAGTGCCACCCTAAATATTACAACTAACAAATCACTAAAATCTTGATATTCAATAATAGAAATATATATACTACTAAGTGAACCTAACAAATAAAGTAATGTATCACTTATTAATACACAACAAATTATAATAATTAAATTCCTACCTTTTTCCATATTGTGCTCCAATGGTATTCCCCCTAAAACTATACTACTTATTAAAACAATGCTGAATTTAAATAAATACAGCATTAGCCTTATTTTCAATTTATCCTGTAGGTATAAACACCCTTAACTGCTATTCGTATAAGTGTCCAACGTAATTTGATAATTCCTTAGTGCTCTACTCATCATCCGGATTTAACATAATTTTTGTTAGTATATCATATATCCTTTTCTGATCCTTCATAACTTTATCACGAAATTTAGTGTTAAGCATATCTTTATATAGTCCTCCAAATGCAACATCAATCAAATCATTCCTATCTTCAATAGATGATATTTCAGATAATGCAGCAACCATTGCAACTTCAGCAATACATTTCTCATACAAATAATTTCTTTCATTTAAATTTGTTTGTTCTGAAAAATTTACTCCAAAGCTAGATTGTGCTAAACCAATATGGTAAACAAGTTGAGTATCAACTTTGCTTTCTAATGCGCGTAAACGTTCATTATTCGTCCTAATATTATTATATAATAAAACACATAGAATAAAAATTGATATGAAAGCAATCCCTAATGATAACTTCAGTAATTTCACACCTTCACTTCCTTCACCCCAAAACTTATAGTATACCAGATAACTAACGTGCGCCATGGAAGGCGCACATAAAACCACCGCATTTCCAGAGAACGTTCCGCGTTCACGGCGGCTTCCGGCCTTAGATAGCTCCTATCTTAGGTCGGAAGCTGTGGGCAGGATGACATCATGGGATGACCCCAAAGCTACTCTTCATGCTATGGCCTCGAAGTGTGAACACTTTGTTAGACGGAGTACGGTAGCCCCGCGAAGCCAGAGCTGCATGGACGCGGCGCATAAAATAATGTCTTTTTACTAAAACTGCGACTCATCTGTACCTCCAACAAAATCTTGCAAACTCATAAGTTGCTTTTTCCCTCTATTTCCTTTTATAGTTTTAATTTTGCCATCTTCAACCTTTTCGATTATATAATCGCCTGTAAGTAGGTTATAGTCCTCTTCAACAACTTCCATTGTATCACCAATAGATACATATGAACCTTCTGTGTATCCAATTAAATACCAGCCATTGTTTTGATACCGAAATCTATAATATTGATGCCATCTCTCACTTGAACCACCAAAGAACTTAAGTAAGATTGAACCTCTATCTACTTTTATTTCTTGAAATGGATCTCCAAAACCTCCACCTTCCCATGTTCTCATAATAGCATTATCTGCCATAATTGATAGTGAAAACGTCTTATCAGGATTACCAAAAGCTATTAACAAAGAACGAGCGTCCACGTCTTTATCATCCTCAATTACTAATGCCACGTCAGTAATTTCATCTTTATTTAAATCGCCTTCTGCTATAGCCAATTCATCATCACTTTTTTGTAAGATATGCCATCCCTTGGGTATAAATGCCGATAAGCCTTGAAGATCATGATTGGTTTTATTTATGACTTCACTTTGTATCCCATCTTCCTTATTGGCATATGAATTCTCCTTTGATTTATCTTCTGTTACATCCTTTAATGGACCTGATGTGGGTTTATCTTCTGTTATAATTTTTGTTGTAACTGATGTTGGTTTGTCAACTTCCGATTTATTAGATTCATTTTTATTCATACATCCAACTGTCCCAAGTAAACAAAATAATAACACTAATAATACAAGCCTTTTCATATATTAACCCTTTCAAATGTATTAAGTGCCAAGGATGGCACAATGCGAGCCCTGGACGGGCGAGATATTTTGCTGCCGTATTTCGTCTAACGTCCGCCATTTGCGACGCCGTCCGAACCGAACCCGTAAGAATACCCGTGAGCGGCTTTAGCCCGGTGAGGCGGTGTGGGCAGGATGACCTCATATTCCTTCTACTTAGACATACTTCATGCTTTGCCCTTTACGAAAATGGACTTGTTATTTGAAGTTCCCTGCCCCGCGAAGCTAGAAGCCACCACGGAATGTGGCTCCTTTAACATAATCCATCTCATTTTAAAGTACATTATATTCTTTCACATCAGATCCATTACTAAAAATAATTTTAATATCACCAACAGTTGTACCTTTTAAAAGCAAATAGCATTTTTCAGTTTCTGAAATGTTAACACAATGAATACTACTCCATCCCGTTACTTTGCTTGCATCCATCATAGAAAAATCTTTAAATGGTTGTTGTGTTGTCTTGTTTTTTGTTTTAGTTAAAATATTTTTATCTAATTTATATATGTATCCTTCATACTTATCGTATCCAAGTGAACTACTACCGATAAATATTTCATTAGCACTTTTATCAACAGAAACTTCAATAGTTTCGGCCCCTTGTGTGTTAAGAGGAACATTCAATTTTGATAAATCAACTACCTTAGAAATTTTACTAATTTTTACATCATAAATAATTAATGCTTTACCATAATGGAGTATTACTTTATCTTTTGAGGCATAATCAATAGTTGCCATAACAGCACCAATGGGATTTTGTGCAAGTTCTTTTAGGCTTGTATCATCAAGCACTGGTACACTCTTTTCCGTATCATTGCAAGCCACCAGTGTCACTAAAGTAATTACAAACAACAATGCTATTAATATAATTTTTTTCATACCTATTTTTCCTTCTGTAATAGATTTAAAGTAATAATATTTACCTATGCAAATAGTATTATAAACTCTCCATCGCCCAACCTTAGTAATCCGTGCAGGAGGCACGGCAAAACGCAGGGAATTTTATATCGGCCCATGTTCACGACGCCGATGAACCGGACCCACAGAGCCCTTCTTCTCTGGCGGTGTTCGTCACCCGGTGAATCGATGTGGCAACGGCCATTAATTCTTACCTTATTCTACCACAAGGACTTTTCTCAAACAATATGTAGCCGTCGTCGCCCTTGTGTGAACATGTTGTTAGATGCTGTTCCATGCCCCGCGAAGCCAGAGTCGCACGGATGAAGCGCCTCAAATTTGCAGTTTCTAAAATGGGTACTGTGTATCGTTTTAGAAATAACGATAACTTGATATTGTTCCGCATCCTTCATATTTTGTCTGTTTTAAAATTTTTTTCCGATAAGAACAACTACATTATAGTCTAAAAGAAATATCATAATATTCGCTATAATAATAGCAACTGATGTTTTACTAAGCCTTGATCTTGCTTTACATATTATTAATTCAATTGCTATATTAAAAAAGGGAACTATTAATATAAAGATAATAATCCCTAACAGATTCGCCATTAAATGCTTATCAATGAAACTAAAATACGATATAGAAATTAATATTAATGGTATAAATATTATTAAGTTTAATAAAACTCTTATTGAATATAATAAAATTCTTACAATATTTATTTTCATATTTACAAACCCAACTTTCAAAAAAATAAATTTCCCTTTTAAAATAACTATTCTATTATATTTGATCAACTCTTTTATTTATTTAAAATATAAATGTCTTTAGACTTATAAATTCCGCAGAGCCTTTCCTAGCCGCAGGACGCGGCGGTCTCAACTCCGCATGGAATTACATCTAATGTCCGCCATTCAAGAAGTCCATGAGCTGGACCCCAGGGAAATACTTCTTGACGGCTTGCATCAGCGAATGGATTTGGGCAGGATGACTTCATGTTCCGACTTCGTAGCCCTGCTTCATGCTTTGCCATTTACTTGTATGGACTTGTTCTCTGATGTGCGGCGGGCCTTCGAAGTCAGAGCCACATGGATGTGGCACCCAAATAAAATTCACTTTGATTTTAACTGTTCTTGTTTCCTAACTTTCCTTTGCTTTAATTCACAAAGCTCATAATCTAATAGTTCAATAAAGTTCTTTTCAACATGTTCAAATTCGTATGTTTCATGATTCCAAATATATATACGTCCATCTTTCCCGAAGCAATAAGTATCTGCATCGCAAACCACATTCATAAATGGACAATAATCAGTTTCAGTTTCAACTTTAAAATCATTATACTTTTTTCTAATATCTATCCAGTCAGGAGCATCATGTGAAATTCCGTATACAATAAGTCCATATAGAAATGACCAAAAAGGTCCTACATCATATTGCTTTGCCCTTGGCCAAATTTCTTCTTTGACCTCAACATAAAGACCTCCTAATGAAGACATAGTAAACTGCCTAAATTCTTCTGGTAGTCTATATCCTATGATCTTTTCAAACTCCTTTATATCTTTTTCTGAAGGAGCATTTTCTCCACATGCACAAATATTATAATCACCACTCTCGAGATGTTTTTCAAGTAAATAAAAATAATCTTTTTTCTTTTTTGAAAAAAACATTTTTCTCCCCCTTAAACTATTTATTTAATAATATGCGGTTACATAGCTCCTATGTACGCGAAAGGATTTGGGTCGAAGCACTGTTTCCATTTCTTTCTAATCAAACAGTGCGAAGCCGGCAAGCTGGAGTTCTACGAAGTAAACGCGGTCGACTTGCACTCTTTTACTTCTTTCTCCCATAGTTTAGCTTTGCTGCAAAACCAATTAAATCAAGTCGGATTGTAAGATCGCTGTAATGCTTTATATATAACGCTCTTTAAAATTGCTTTTTGTATTTCTCCTATGCTTTAGACTTCGAAATAGCAGATTTTCAGCGTTGTATATAATATAATCAGTTAATTTGAATTTATATTTCGTCTCTTCCCAGAACATACGTTTGAAATTATATGTAATTCTATTTTATTCCATAATATTTTTAGATACAAGTGCTTATTTTAAAATATTTGCCTATAAATAAACTTGCATGATATTTGACATCATGCTACTCTACTATATGGGTGATGGCCACCATAAAAATATATTTTTCCAAGCCAGCAACCATATAGTAGAGTCAACGCTTTCACTTTGAAAGCTTGTTTTATTTATAGGCAACTTTCATCTTATTTTGTTCTTAAAATATTACCTTTCAAACATATCTATAAATAATATATAAATTCAAATTTTCTTTATCAAAGCATTGCGAGAGGTAATTTCTTGCGTAAGAGCAAATACGAGTATTTGCGAAGTTAACCGGGGCGAGCGTACAGTAGCCTTTATTTTGTAGAACGTCTGGCATGGCTGATGTTCCAGAGTCGGACCTACAAAGCCGTTCTCCTTTGGTGCGCTTGCGCCGGTGAAGGAATATGACGAGTCCATCTTCATGTTCATACTTCAGCGAACTGCTACATGACTATTCTCACGAGTCCTTGTGTGAAGCTAAGTGTTATGTGAAGAATGGTGCCCCACGAAGCCCTTCCCGAAAGGATTTTTATATTGGTCAATTTTTATCATAATAGTGCTATTTGCGATATTCAGCTGTAATCTATACACTTTCAACTTCATTTTCTTGCTTTCCTTCAAGCAATTTTATCAAAAACCTTCCATAACTTAAATACAGCTCTGTTAAATTATCTTCTCTTATCCTGTAATCAAAAGTTTTCTCATAACCATAAAGATTATTTATATAATCTGCGGATATCTTCTCCCCAAACCCCAAAAGACTACTATATACTTTTTTACATAGCTCTAAAAACAATTGTAATTTACTGTTGTCAGTTATAAATTCATCAAGGCAAGGATCCATAACCCCATTTACATGGTCTTTTGCATGCTCAAACCAATATGTCTTTGCTTTTTCTAACCATTCAGGAGCATTTGACATTTCACCAATCTCCTTACAAAGGAGAAGTAGCCATACTTCAATTTTATAATCCTTTGATCTAATATGCTTATCATTATAGCTTGTAAATGAAGTGCCCATATATTAACCCCTTTGAATTACATTATTGTCATTCCCGCGTAAGCCTATCCCTAACTGATCGCACCATTTTTCACATAACGTCCGCCATTTGCGGCGTCGAAGAATCGGACTTACAGAACCCTACTACGTAGGCGGTGCTTGCACCCGATGATTCGATGCGGGCAAAAATACTTCATGCTCCATCTTCGTAGCCCTTCTACGTGCTTTGCCCTTGACGCAAATGGACTTGTTGGATGATGTATCATGCCCTGCGAAGCCGAGCAAAACAGGACGTTTTGCCCTTAGTTCTCACATAGGCATTCTTAAATAAAACCAGCTAATTCTGTTAGTGTAGGAAAATATTTGTCATAGCTATTTTGGTTATTGTTTCTCACCAATATGGCATCTATTCCTGCATTTAGTGCTCCTTGCACATCTGCAATGTAACTATCACCTATCATTATAGCAGAGTTATAATCACCTAATATGTTTAGTACATTTTGAAATACTTTTATGTTTGGCTTTTCATATCCTATTTTTGCTGAAGTAAAAACCTCTAGAAAGTAATTTCTTATTCCTAAATTCTCTATTATTTCTTCCAATTCTGGTACATGGTTTGAAACAACAATGTTTTTGTAACCTTTTTTTATAGTAGTTTTTAGACATTCAATAGTGTCATCATATAAGTGCCATTTATCATTAAGTAAATATTTCTCACGTATCAACTCTGATAATTTTGATGCTGAATTCTTATCAATCCCCAATTGCAAAAAAATGCCCTCAAAGTATTTATTCATATATTCCCACCAAGTTTTACCTTTAAAATATTCAGCATGTGATATATCATAATTATGCCACGGAAATCCAGAAGATAATAGTGGCCTAATATCATTAATGCTTATATTTTTGTATCCATAATCATTCAATAATTCATAAATAGTATTACTCCACATTCCATCTCTATAAGCTAATGTATTGTCAAAATCCCAAAGTAAGTACTTCATTAACGTTCACCTCAATTTCTACAAAGGCTTATCCCTAAAAATCCGACACAGGACGTGTCGGTAACGCATGGTATTTCATCGTTTCGCGTATGTGACGGCTCTGAACCGGACCCTCAAGGAATACCCCTTGGCGGCTTTAGCCCGGTGAAGAGCTGTGGTGCGGCACACTTCAAGGAATGACCGTCGAAGCCCTACTGCATGATATTTCTCTACCGCGCCCTTGCAAATACGCATTGATAGACGATTTTGGATGCCCTACTTTTCAGAGTCTGCCAGGACGGCAGACCCTCTAAAACTAACATTTAATATTAGAGTTTCTCATTATTAGGTGGTATTGTATTGTTTGCATCATCCAATTTTGTTCCTGATAAACCATCAATTCTATACTTCCAATACTTTCTAACTTCCTTAATCACTTTTGGCTTAAAAACAATCATTATAAATCTGTCACTAATCTTATGTAAGTCTAGTGCAGAAGGATGAACCTTGTCTTTTGAAAAATATATAAATGACGCAACACTTTTTGAATTTCTAATCTCACCTACTCCTATCTCTTTTATATCTTGCCATTTTATTTCATAACATTTAAACGGTGACTTATATCTAACACCAATTGGTCCAATATATATACTTCTAAATAATGTTACAAATACAAAAATCAAAATTATAAATATTTCTATAACAAAGCAAAAAGTAAACACAGAATAATCTTGCCCTAAAAATGCAATAATAGGTACAATTGATGTTAATGCAATAATTATAAGTGCTAAGCTTATGAAATGGCGTCGAAGAATCGGACTTACAGAGCCCTGGCGGTGCTTCGCACCCGATGATTCGATGCGGGCAGGATGACCCGCAAGCATGCCCTTTACGCAAATGGACTTGTTAGGTGAAGTAGAAAACGGAAGCCAGAGTGCAACTAAGAGTTTTGGAACCTTTTAAATTCCTCTTTATTACTAAAAAACTCAAAAAGAATTTCACTTAAAGCACTCTTCAAGCTTAAGCAAATAGAATTAATGGTCCATGATTCAACACTATACTCAAATTCATCATACCAAAAATTCTTCATGAAATTCTCTCTGTATTCCTCCAACAATTTCTGAAACGCCTCAAAGTTACCATGTGCAATTTTATTCCTCAATTTTCTAGCAATTTGACAGAATAACTCTCTATCCTCATAGTCGTTAAGTTCTTTCCGTAAAAATCTAGGTAGCTTTCTTTCTAATTCTCCCAGTGTTTTCCCGTTACTATTCGGATTTATTATTAACATTTCGATTAATGACATGATCTTAAATAAATAGTATGCATTGTAATCTTCAGATTCATTTATAGCATTAATTATGTAATCAAAAATCCAAAAATCTCTGTCACTTTCAAGAAAATTATCAATTAGCTTTCCTACATACTTCATTGATTGAATCGCTTTTTCATTATAAGCATTTAAATCATTTTCCCTATTTACCATACTAGATACAAAGTTCAAAATCTGTGGTTTCGAACTGAAATCATCAGGGTTATATGTCATGAAAGGAATATTGGTATCACAATAAGTTCTAGCACTCCTTGATGTGGTTAGAATATGGCAAAATCTAATAAATTTCAACGGATACTGAACTTCACATGTTGGGCTATCTAAATGACAGTTTTTTAGTTGCAGCAGAGACTTATCAAATTCTAATACTTCTAACTGCACTAAATTGTTAGCAATTTCTTTTAAATAGTAATCAACATCCTTATCGAGTACATCCGTCCAATTTGCGTTGCCAACTATCTTCTCAGGTTCATACTGGCAAACTTTAAAGTCACCAAAATTGTACTTCTTACTTGTTTCAAGAAAATGCTCTCTTAAAAGCATCTCTTCCTTCAAATCATCAACGATTCCAGTCAACCAGTCATCATAAAGATTTGATATTCCAACACCTAATTTTTCACTTAATATTATGGGTTCAATTTTCCCATATAAGTTGATTAAAATCACTCTAACACCTCACTACCTAGTTTTCTATTTCACCTAACATTTAGGATTGTATATGAAGTTGAGCACAGATTAAAGCTATGCACGCATAAATAGTAAGTTTTAGCTATACAGCTAATAGAGTTTCTGCTCAGTTTCATATACAATCCAGTTGAACGAATTA
>JBMOLK010000113.1:0-15257 GCA_049325575.1 Bacillota bacterium
GTATATAGATATAGGTATATAGATATAGGTATATAGATATAGGTATATAAATATAGTTATTTATTATAGTCAATAACATCCGCATTCTTTACGATGTAGTCATAAGCTGAATATATTGTTGCAACAACAGCAGCTGTCATTAAATACCTGTCAAATGGGAAATCCACCCAGTACTTAATAGGATAATTTTTCATGAGTACAGCCATTATGGCGACAATCTGGGTTATAGTCTTGATTTTCCCCCATTTGCTTGCTGCAATAACCCTTCCCTCACTTGCTGCAACCAACCTTAACCCGGTAATAAGAAATTCTCTGCCAATTATTACCGTAGCAGCCCATGAAGTAAGTTCACCTCTTTCTACAAGCGCAATTAAAGCAGCTGTGACTAGAAGTTTATCTGCTATAGGGTCTAAAAACTTTCCGAAATTGGTTATCTGCTTTCTCTTTCTTGCTATATACCCGTCCAAACCGTCAGTAATTGCTGCAATAAAGAACAAAAGAGCAGCAATATAACTACCATAACCAAAAATATAATTATTTACAGCTTCCAACTGGGGATGAATAAATTGAAGCCATCTGCTGTCCACTATCCATTCCGGAATTGGAATAATAATCAGCATAAAAACAGGTACTAAAAATATTCTCGATAATGTAATTTTATTTGGAAGATTCATTTACAACCTCTCCTATTAAATCATATTCATCTGTATTTAGTATCCTAACATCTACAAATTCACCGGTTTTAAGGGGCTCGATGCTTGTAAAGTATATTGAGCCGTCAATATCAGGTGCCTCTGCATAGGTTCTGCCGTGGTAAAAAATACCATCTTCCGAAACACCTTCTACCAAAGTCCTATAAATCTTATCTAATCTTTTTTGGTTTTTTTCATAAGTTATTTCCTTTTGCAGCTGCATTATATCATTTCTTCTTGATTCCTTAACGCTTTTTTTAATATGTGGTTTTATATCATAGGCTGGTGTCCCTTCCTCCTTGGAGTATGCAAAAACCCCCAGTCTGTCAAATTCAAATTTTTTTACAAAATCATATAAAGCTTTGAAGTCCTTCTCATCTTCTCCAGGAAATCCAACAATCAAGGAAGTACGTATAACTATATCCGGTATTCTGGCTTTTAATTTGGTCAGTAAGTCCCCAACACCAGCGCTTGTTCCCCTTCTTCCCATAAGCTTCAAAATTTTATCGCTTACATGTTGAATTGGAATATCCAGGTACTTTAATACCTTATTATTACCAGCAATCTCATCTATCAAGTCATCATCAATTTCTTCCGGGTAACAATAAAGAAGTCTTATCCACTCTATGCCCTGAATCCGGCTGATTTCCCTTATCAAATGAACTAATCTCTTTTCTTTATATATATCCTTGCCATAGCTTGTAACATCCTGTGCTACAAGGATAACTTCCTTAGCCCCTCTTTCTGCAAGAAGCTGGGCTTCGCATATAATATCCTCAATACTCCTGCTCCTGTAAGGTCCCCTTAGAGAAGGGATGATACAGTAGGTGCAACAGTTATCGCACCCTTCAGCTATCTTTAGATAAACATATCCACTTTTTGTTGAAATCAAACGTTCACCTTTTAAATATTGAATGCTGTCCAAATTGTCATGAAATACAGCTTTTTCTTCAGTACCTGCCTTTTTATAGCCATAAGCCTCGTCAATAATCCTGGCTATTTCACCATAGCCACCTGTACCGATAACAGCATCCACTTCAGGAATTTCATTTAATATCTCGTCCTTATACCTTTGGGCAAGACATCCCACAACGATAAGAAGCTCACAATTCCTTTCCTTAAACTCTGCCATTTCCAGTATGGTATTTATTGATTCTTCTTTTGCAGACTCAATAAAGCCGCATGTATTAACAATAATAACATTGGCAGCTTCCTTATCGGCTGTTATCTCATAATCATTCTTCTTTAGTAGGCCCAGCATTATTTCACTGTCAACAAGGTTTTTAGGACACCCTAGTGAAACAACACCTATCTTTTTATTCAAAGTCCACACCTCTATGTCAATTAATATTTAATATTCAATAACATTATTCACTGTTAAAAATAAATTGTCAATTACTTTTTATAAGTTCTTCGGGTATCAGTTTTTCTGCTTTGCCAATGAGTTCCTCAATTTCACTTTTAAGCTTTCCTATCTCGCTTTCAAGATCCTCCGGCTTTATCCCAAGCTCCTTAAGCTCGTTTAGAATCTCATCTCTTTGTTTGTTAAGCTGCTCTAAGCGTGCTTCTGCTCTGATTCTTAAGTTTTTTGCCTTGTCCAGGTTTTCCTTTATCTGATTTAATTTTTTATCATAGTCAGACATCAGTGTACCTCCTCATAATGCCTAATTATACTGCTAAGCTTATCCTCTCCGATAACACTGTCACATAAAGGACACTTTCCTTTTTCCCTTAAAAGCTTAACATACCCTTTTAATAAACTTTCTATTTCTTTTTTGTTGGTATCCAAAAACTTATGTCCTTCCTTTATATAGTTCACGTTTATGGAATAACTCTCCTTTGAAGCCTCAAGCTTTAGTACCAGATCACTTTTTTCCACTATAATGTCTATGAGACTTTGGGCCTCCTTTGCATTATCACATACAGAAATAATTTTCTTTGCTTTTAAAATCTCTTTGTCATAGGAAAGAAGTTTATCTGCCGCCGCCATAAGCTTAGTCTTCCTTATATCATTATCGCCAATGTTTTTTATCAGCATATCAAGATTCTTGATCTTTTCGGTTTTATGAAGTATATCCCGGGCCTTCTCAAGCTCCTTGTCTATGCCGTTTAATACTAAAGCGGCTCTTTTCATTTTTTCATATACCAATGACTTTTCATATACAGCTTTTATAAGGTTAATCCCATAATTTACCTCATCTGTCTCCTTAAGAACATTATTCATATCTTCAATACTACCTGCAATATCCCCTATCTTCTTTTGGATACCCTCCAGCATATTTAACCTGGATAAACTAAACTTAGCGTCACTTAAATATATCTCACTTTCATCAACTTTGGCAAGCATTGCAAGGTTATTTTTTACTTTTGTATATTCATGGTCTACATTCTCCAAATCACGCTTTTTACTTTCCAAGCTTTCTGCCTTGCCAAGGAAAGCCTCTATATCTCCTATAACACTCCGGGATTCTTCAAGCTTTTCCTCCAGCTTATCCAAGTCTTTATATTCTTCAAGTTTGTCGTTTACAGCTTCAAGCTCATCGCTAACCCTCTCCCGGGTCTGACTTTCCCTTCTTAGATCGGTAACACTATCTCTTATGGATTTATCTATGACATGAAGGCCTGTAAGCCTCCCTATAGCTTTTGCGCGTAGAGCACCCGACTCGGATATAAGAAAGGGGCCCTCCAGCTGCTCTCCGATATTAAGACTTGAGCTTATATCCGTATCAAGCATGACCTTTGGAATTCCATGAGCTTTTATTACTTCATAGGGCACATCATTCCCAAAGCCTTCAAATATACTTGAACTGCCTTCAGGATCAGTCAGTACATACCTGTTCTTGCTGGGTGTTCTTTCCCTGGTTATACTAAAGCCGTTACTAAGCTCCAATGTAACCCTTGCAGAACTAGTTCCCTGCCTGATGAATTCACTTCCTCTTGGCTCATTATAGAGGACCCATTTTATAGCTCTTATAATGGAAGACTTACCCTGATCGGAGGGCCCTACAATAACATTTAGTCCTTTGGAAAAAGCAAGCACCGTATTTTCATGTGATTGGAAATTCTCGATCCTGACTTTATCTATTCTAATCATTCTTCTTCACCAGCCATAGAAAAACTCTCCCTGGCCATGGCTATCCTCCTTAAGGCCTCTTCCTTAACTTCAGAGCTAAGTTCCTGGTTTGATGCTATTTCTTCAATTATTTGAGCTATATCTATTTTCCTGTATTCACCGGATGCTGCAATACCCTGATAAAACTGGTGCAGCTTTAGGTTTCTGTCTTTGGATATTTCAAGCTTTTCCCTGTCCAATACTTCATCTCCGGGAAGAGCAGATTTTAATTCTATCTCACGCACAAGGATCTCTTTCCCAAACTCCACATACACAACCTGGGGCTTTCTGCTTATTTCAGCCAGGCTGTTGGATATTCTTACAATGCTTCCCGGATTTATAAAATACCTGGCATCTACCTTCTTAACGCCAAAGCCGCTATGATAGTGTCCTGCGAAGGTTATATCCGCCTCTGTATCCTTCAAGTCATCCAGTAATGTGTACTGAATTCCTTCATAAAACGGTCTTAACAAGAGCATTCCATGAACAATGTTTACAGCATAGTCTACATCCTTGCGCTTTCTAACAACATAATACCTTTTATAGTTTTCACCATCAATATCATAATTATATGACTTTCCAGTCAATTGTACAGTTATTTCTCCCTTTTTTAAAATTATTTCTTCATCGTACTGGATAAGCTTGACGATTCCAGTACCTTCAAGAAGGCCTAACATGGTCCTTCCCACAGTATCAGGATTGTGACCGTATATATCATGGTTTCCTGCTATTGTATATACAGGCTTGTCAAAGCTTTTTACGATAATTGCAAACTCTCTTACTATGGCAGGAGAAATATCCGGCCTGTCAAACCAATCTCCCCCATGCAGTATATAGTCCACACCTAACTCATCCGACATATTCTTAATTTCCCGGAATTTATTTTTGAGTGTCTCATAAAAATTGTCTTTTCTGTTTTTTGGTGTTGTTCCTCTAATATGTGAATCTGTAAAAAATAGAAACTTCATAGTAATTCCCACTTTCCAAAAAACTTTAAGGTATGAATATACATATAGATAATATTGTATTTTCAAGGGTTATATAAATCAATTATTCTTTCTCTCATTATATTTCTTAATATACTCACTCCACCATTCCTGGTTTTCTATGGTACTTAACTCCCTTCCAAGGTGTGAAGCGTCTCCTTCCAATACAACATTAAACCTGCCATCTTCATGATCAACAATTGTAACCGAAGTATTATCATACCACTTGATGTTTATCATCTCTTCAAGATCATAACCGAAAAACCGGCACATTAAAGATCTTATTGCAGTGCCGTGAGTTACAATGCATATATTTTTACCCTTGTTGTTATCTATAATATATATTACTTCGTCAATGAGTCTTTTTTGGAATTCCTCCATGGTTTCACCATTTGGCATCCTGTGTGCATGAGGCTTATTCTCCCATGTATGATACTCTTGGGGCCACAAACCCGGAAGGTCCTCCCACCTTTTGCCTTCCCAGTCTCCTCCGTTGATTTCCTTAAGCTTGTCTGTCCTTATAATAGGAAGGTTCTTAATGTCTGCTATATACTGTGCAGTCTGCAAGGTTCTTCTCATACTGCTGGAGTAGATAAGGTCAATATCCATATCTTTAAGCCGCTCTGCAGCCAACCTTGCCTGAGCATGTCCCTTTTCAGTAATATTGGCATCCGTCCAGCCGTGAAATACCCTGTTTAAGTTACCTTCCGCCTCTGCATGGCGTACGAAAATAAGTCTGGTCTTCACACTAGTCACCTGCTTTAAGTTTATTGGAACTTTGATATAGATTGCTTTATAAGCCAACTCTATTTCAAAATCCGGTTTATATATTAATAGGCATATTTTGTATGTTTTAAACAAAAATATGCGGCTTTTATCAAACTTGTATAAGCCAATTTATAGAGATCGAACTGTAAAAGTAGATAAACAAGATAGGCCCGCCATTTGTATCAAATTAGCGGAGCGAATTATATGTTTATCTTTATAGTTCGTTATCTCTAATTTAGCTGTAACTTTCCTATTATTTCATAAACAGTATCATAGTTATACATTTTAAGGTAATTTTCTATTCCATTAACAACATCAATACATGCAGAAGGATTTATAAAATTGGCTGTTCCAACCATGACAGCACTTGCTCCGGCAAGCATAAACTCTAAAGCATCATCCCCAGTGCTGATTCCACCCATACCAATTACAGGTATCTTCACTGCACAAGAGACCTGGTAAACCATTCTCACTGCAACAGGCTTTACAGCAGGGCCCGAAAGACCGCCTGTATTATTGGCAAGTATGGGTTTTCTCCTGTGTATATCAATTGCCATACCTGTAATAGTATTTATGAGGGAAACTGCATCGGCTCCTTCCGCTTCGGCCGCCATAGCTATTTCTGTGATATCGGTTACGTTTGGAGTCAGTTTGACAATAAGGGGCTTTTTGCAAAAAGACCTTACCTGTCTGGTTATTTCGGTTATACCTGCTACAGTATTTCCAAAAGAAACACAGCCCTTCTTAACATTAGGGCATGAAACATTAAGTTCTACAGCATCAATATCTGCACCGGAGAGCATCTCTGCCATTTTGCAGTAATCTTCAATAGTATTCCCGGCTATATTTGCAATAATGAGAGTATCATACTTTCTCAAAAAAGGTATCTCTTCCTCCATGAAAGCTTTAACTCCGGGATTCTGAAGTCCGACACTGTTTAGAATACCTGCAGGAGTCTCGGCAATCCTAGGAGGCTTGTTACCCTGTCTTGGTTCTAATGTAAGACCTTTTACCGATATACCACCCAACATATTAAGATCAATATAATCCCTAAACTCCCTTCCGAATCCAAAAGTTCCAGATGCGGCAATAACCGGATTTTTAAGCTTTAATCCTGCTATATCAACACTTAAATCAATCACTTTATCAGTCATCAAAAATCACCTCATCACTCCAAAAGACCGGCCCGTCCTTACAGACATGGCTGTACTTCCATTCATCACCGCTTACAGTTTTACACGCACAAACAAGACAGGCTCCTATGCCGCATCCCATTCTTTGTTCCAAGGATACCTGACACTTTATATTATTCTTCCTTGCAATGTCTACAACCTTTTTTATCATTGGCATTGGCCCGCATGTGTATATAATATCAGGACTCTTCTCTTTAAGGTCTTTTTCCAAAAGATCGGTAATTATTCCCTTATAGCCTTCACTTCCATCATCCGTAGATATAAACAACCTGTCTGATGAAGATTTGAACTGGTCGGTAAGCACTACAAAATCTTTATTTCTAAAACCCAGGAAAGCTGTCTTTTCTACGTCCTTCACCTGATTTAACAGAAATAACAGGGGAAAAGTTCCTATACCCCCACCTACTACTGCAATGCTTTTGCATTCTTCCGGTATATCGAATGCCTTGCCCAACGGTCCAATCAAGTCAACTTCACTGCCCACGCTCTTTTGTGATAAATATTCGGTCCCTATTCCCTTAATTTGAAATACTATATCAAAGGTACCATTATACCGGTCTATATTACATATGCTGATAGGTCTTCTTAGCAGTGCATTAATCCCTTCGCTGCATTTAACATTGACAAATTGCCCAGGAAATGAGTTGTTTGCTATATACTCGGACTTTATAGTCATTTTGTAAATATACCCTGCAATTTGCTCCAAGCTTTCTATCTTCTCCATCAAAACCTTAGACATTTTATCCTCCAAAGTATTAGTGCATTTTATTGAATATCTTTTTAGAAGCCGTAGGCAAACCTGCATACGACTTCTAAAAATAGTATAACTTATAACCACTTATAAAATTTATTCTAATTATTTATCGAATACACTTAAGTTTAACACTTCAAGGTCTTTTTCGTCCTTGCCAAGCTTTAAGCAGTCTAATACTGCCCTTGCAGTATCAAGGGAGGTAAGACAAGGTATTGAGATTTCAACAGCCTTTCTTCTTATTCTAAAGCCATCCCTTCCCGGTTTTCTCCCCTTGGTAGGAGTATTAATAATTAGGCTTACTTTGCCAGACTGGATTAAATCCAGTATATCAGGCTCACCCTCGCCGATCTTTTTGACTGAATTGGTTGCTATTCCCTGGCTGTTTAACATATGAGCTGTTTTGCCTGTTGCATAAAGCTCAAAACCCAGTTTTTCAAACTCTTCTGCAATGGGTATCAGCTCTGTTTTATCCGTATCACGCACAGTCATAAGTATGCCTCCGCCTCTTTTCGGAAGCTTTATGCCTGATGCTATAATACCTTTGTATAAAGCCTCCGCAAAGGTCCCGGCTATACCCAGAACCTCACCTGTGGACTTCATTTCAGGACCAAGGCTTATATCCACATCGTGAAGCTTCTCAAAAGAAAACACGGGAACTTTCACAGCTACATACTCTGATTCCTTATAAAGTCCTGTTCCGTACTTAAAGTCTTTAAGCTTCCTGCCCATCATTATTCTTGTTGCAAGATTAACCATAGGTATACCGGTAACCTTGCTTATATAAGGCACCGTACGACTTGAGCGTGGATTCACTTCTATTACATACAACTCGTTATTATAGTAAACATACTGAATATTAACCAATCCTATAACTTTAAGCGCTTTTGCAAGCTTCACGGTATAGTCAACAACCTTATCCTTTACCTTTTGTTCGATTGTCTGTGTAGGATAAACCGAAATACTGTCCCCGGAGTGTACCCCAGCCCTTTCCAGATGTTCCATTATACCTGGTATCAATATTTCTTCACCATCACAGATAGCATCAACCTCAATTTCTTTACCCATCATATACTTGTCAATTAATATAGGGTGTTCCTGTTTTACCCTGTTTATGATTTCCATAAACTCGGCAACATCCTTGTCGCTAAAGGCAATCTCCATCCCCTGGCCTCCAAGCACATATGAGGGTCTTACAAGTACAGGATACTTAAGCTCATTGGCAGCTTCCAAAGCCTGCTCCAGGGTAAACACCGTCTTACCCTGTGGTCTTGGAATACCAAGCTCTTCAAGTATGGCATCGAACTTCTCGCGGTCCTCTGCTGCATCTATATACTTGGGTTCGGTACCAAAGATTTTTACACCCATTTCATCCAGGGCTTTAGTAAGCTTTATGGCAGTCTGTCCGCCAAACTGTACAATAGCTCCGTCAACCCTTTCGGTTTCTATAATATTTTCAACATCTTCAGGAGTCAACGGTTCAAAGTAAAGCCTGTCGGATGTATCAAAATCTGTACTTACAGTTTCAGGGTTGTTATTAGCTATGATAGTCTCATATCCCTCTTCCTTAAGGCCCCACACAGAGTGAACAGAACAATAGTCAAACTCTATTCCCTGACCGATTCTTATTGGTCCGGAACCAAGTACAAGGACCTTCTTTCTATCCGATTTTTTAACTTCGCAGTACTCATCATAGGTTGAGTAGTAATATGGAGTAACAGCCTCAAATTCCGCTGCACAGGTATCAACCATTTTATATACTGCTCTAATATTAAGGTCTTTTCTCTTTTTGGCAACATCCTTTTTATCGCGCCCAATATACTTTGCAATTACAGCATCTGTAAAGCCCATCTTTTTTATCTTCTTCATAAAATCAGCAGAGAAATCCGCCAGTTTCATGGTTTTGAGCCTTTCTTCCATTAGGACCAGCTCTTTTATTTTATTAAGGAAATACAAATCAATTTTTGTAATTTCATTAATTTCTTCTATTGTAACGCCTCTTCTTATTGCCTCTGCAAGAACAAGAAGCCTTTCATCATCAATATCCTTTATCTTTTCCCTTATCTCTTCATCGCTGAACTTTTTATAGATGTCCTGTTCCAATGTAAAGATACCAAGTTCCAGTGAACGCAGCGCTTTCATCAAAGCACCTTCAAACGAACTGCTTATAGCCATTACTTCACCGGTAGCCTTCATCTGGGTTCCAAGGGTCCTTTTAGCCTTTACAAACTTATCAAAAGGCCACTTCGGTATTTTAACCACTACATAGTCAAGAGTAGGCTCAAAGCAGGCATAGGTCTTTCCGGTAACAGCATTTTGGATCTCGTCAAGACCGTATCCTATGGCTATTTTGGATGCAACCTTTGCTATCGGATAGCCAGTAGCTTTAGATGCAAGCGCCGACGAACGGCTTACCCTTGGGTTAACTTCTATTACACCATATTCAAAGCTTGTAGGATGGAGAGCAAACTGAACATTACATCCCCCCTCTATCCCCAGTGCTGAAATGATCTTTAGTGAAGCGGATCTAAGCATCTGGTACTCTTTATCCGTAAGAGTCTGCGAGGGTGCAACAACTATACTATCCCCGGTGTGAACACCTACCGGGTCAATGTTTTCCATGTTACATACAGTGATTACATTTCCCTTGCCGTCACGCATAACCTCATATTCAATTTCTTTCCAGCCGGAAATACACTTTTCAATCAGGACCTGGTGCACCCTGCTTAGTCTAAGGCCGTTACTTCCTATTTCCCTAAGCTCTGCTTCGTTGTATACTATACCGCCGCCAGAGCCCCCCAAAGTGTAAGCAGGCCTTACAATTACAGGATAGCCTATCTCCCGGGCAAATTCCAGAGCATCTTCAATTGTATTAACAACCTTGCTGGCAATACAAGGCTCACCGATTCTTTCCATTGTATCCTTGAAAGCCTGCCTGTCCTCCGCCATTTTGATTGCCTCTGTAGCAGTACCCAGAAGCTTTACACCATTTTCCTTAAGAAACCCTGACTCTGCAAGCTCCATGGCAAGATTCAAGCCAGTTTGACCTCCCAGCGTAGGAAGTATGCTGTCCGGCTTTTCCTTCGTGATTATGTTCTTAACTACTTCTACTGAAAGAGGTTCTATATAAACCTTGTCGGCTATGTTGGTATCCGTCATTATTGTCGCCGGGTTGCTGTTAACAAGTACAACTTCTATATTCTCTTCCTTTAAGGCTCTGCAGGCTTGAGTTCCTGCGTAGTCAAATTCCGCTGCCTGACCGATTATTATGGGCCCTGAGCCTATAACCAGGACTTTTTTTACATCATTTCTTTTAGGCATTCAATATCCCCCTTATTAAAAAATGTTACTTTATTCTTTAGCTTTTATGTTTTTTTATCATCTCAATAAACTCGTCAAAGAGATATGCAGTATCTGTAGGCCCTGGCGAAGCTTCGGGATGGAATTGTACCGTAAATACAGGCATATCCTTGTATCTCACACCTTCAACAGTTCCGTCATTCATGTTCCTGTGACTTACTTCCATCCTAGAACTGTCCAGAGAGGTTTCAATTATAGTGTAGCCATGGTTTTGTGAAGTAATATATGTCAAATCCTTTTGCAGGTCTTTAACCGGATGATTGCATCCCCTGTGTCCATACTTAAGCTTCTCGGTATCTGCATTATTGGCAAGAGCAGTTAGCTGATGCCCCAGGCATATTCCGAATATGGGCTTCTTACCCATAAGCTCCCTAATGGTATTTGTTGTATCAACACAGTCCTTCGGGTCTCCAGGTCCATTTGAAAGCATTATTCCGTCAGGATTTATAGCAAGAATCTCCTCTGCTTTTGTATGTGATGGAAATACATATACATCACACCCTCTTTTTAAAAGAGAACGAACAATATTTTGCTTTATGCCCAAATCTATTAAAGCAACCTTATAGCCATCACCTTTATAATGCAGTACCTCATTTGTTGTAACGGAACTAACAGGGTCTTTAATTACATAGGCTTTAATTTCGTCTATTTTCTCATCAAAATTAAAGTCCGGAAAGGTTGAAATAATCCCTTTCATTGTCCCCTTGTCCCTTAAAATTCTGGTAAGGGCTCTTGTGTCTATTCCCTGAATACCGATAATGTTATGTCTTTTAAGGTAATCGTTTAGTGTCTCTACTGACCTCCAGTTACTGGGGCTGCTGCAAAGCTCCCTCACAATGAAGCCTTTAACCTGCGGCCTGGCAGATTCAATATCATCGATATTAACCCCATAGTTTCCTATCAGCGGATATGTCATGGTAACAACCTGTCCACAGTAGGATGGATCTGTCAAAACCTCCTGGTATCCAGTCATACCCGTGTTAAAAACAATTTCTCCGATGACTTCCCCTTCTATACCAAAACTCTCACCGTGAAAAACTGTGCCGTCCTCAAGTGCCAAAATAGCTTTCATATATATCCCCACCTTATATATTTAAAATTAATCATTTTTTACCAGTTTCATCTATTTGTAATCTTTCTTGTAGCTACTGCATTATATATTCATTAATTATATACACATGTCCAATTTAATCAACCGTGCAAAGCGCTATTTATGTCTTCCATCATCCTTAATGCTTCCGCTCTTGAGGCTTCATGAAACCTTTCTTCGCTGTAGACACCTTTCCACTGTTCCGACTTGTAAGCACACATTATACTTCTTGAAGCATTTATAATTGCACCAAGACCATCAGAATTGAAAGAATGGGCCACATCTCTAGCTGTTCCACCCTGGGCACCATAACCCGGAACAAGAATATATGCACTTCTTAGTATTTTCCTTAATATTTTGGCCTGGTTTGGATATGTAGCTCCAACAACTGCTCCTACACTACTATATCCGTACTTGCCCATAACACGTGAGCCCCAGTCATCAACGTACTCAGCCATTATTTCGTATATGCTTTTTCCATCCCGGGTAAGAATATCCTGAAGCTGTCCTGAGGATTTGTTTGATGTCTTAACCAGCACAAATATCCCTTTGTTATAGTTGATACAGTCTTCAATGAAAGGCTTTATACCGTCCACGCCAAGATAGGGATTAACTGTGAGTGCATCCACATCAAACATGGGCTCGGTAACATCTTCATCTATCAATGTCCTGCCTAAAAATGCCGTAGAATATGCTTCTGCAGTTGAGCCGATATCATTTCTTTTTCCATCTGCAATAACCAGGAGGCCTTTATCCTTTGCATACCCGCAGGTCTCGTAGAAAGCCTTAAGGCCTTCAAGTCCGTACATTTCGTAGTATGCGATCTGCGGCTTGACAGCCGGTACGATATCGTATACAGCATCAATTATATACTTGTTAAACAGGAGTATGGCTTTGGCAGCCCCTTTTGCATTTTTGCCATATTTATCAAACATTTGCTCCTTTATGAATGAAGGAACATATTCAATTTTAGGGTCCAAACCAACAACTGAAGGATTATTTTTTTCTTTTATCTTTTCAATTAATTTATCAACAAACATCATCTACTCTCCTTACAAGCTTATCTATAATAAAACTTTTTCCCTGACTATAATATTACCATTTACTATGGTATAATAAACCGCACCCTTTAGGTTAAATCCGTTAAAAGGCGAGTTCTTGCTCTTTGATTTGAATTTGTTTATATCAACCACAAACTCTTCTTCCATATCAATTATTGCTATATCAGCATAACTGCCTACTTCCAAAGATCCTTTATTAAGTCCAAGTATCTTTGAAGGGTTAACACACATCTTTTCTACCAGCTGATCCAATGTCAGATGCCCGGGTTTCACAAGGTAGGTTACAGCGAGAGGCAGCGCCGTCTCAAATCCTACAAGACCATTTGCAGCTATATTGAACTCAACATTCTTTTCATCAACATGATGTGGTGCATGATCTGTGGCTATTATATCAATAGTTCCATCCTTTAACCCCTCTATTATTGCATCAACATCCTTCCTGGTCCTAAGGGGAGGATTTACCTTTGCAAGGGTGTTAAAGTCGCTGCAGGCCTCATCTGTAAGAACAAAGTAATGAGGACATGTTTCACAGGTTACTTTAACTCCACGCTTCTTGGCATGGCGAATAAGGTCAACCGAAAGCTCGGTGCTTATATGTGCAATGTGTACAGGTACTTTGGTATATTCGGCTAATATGAGATCCCTGGCCACCATTATTTCTTCTGCAGCGGATGGTATCCCTTTAAGTCCCATTATTGTTGATTGGAATCCTTCATTCATTACTCCCTCATCAGCAAGGTCCAGATCTTCACAATGTGATATTACTGTTATATCAAACATTGAGGAATACTCCAGGGCCTTTTTCATAAGTGATGGGCTTTTAAGCGGTTTACCATCGTCGGAAATAGCGACTGCACCAGCAAATTTAAGCTCTCCTATTTCGGATAGTTCTTCACCTTTAAGGCCTTTTGATATAGCTCCTATTGGATAAACGTTAACCAGACCGTCCTGTTTTGCTTTATTTAGAATATATTTGACAATGGACTGGTTATCTATAACAGGGTTTGTATTTGGCATGCATGCTATAGATGTAAATCCGCCCATCGCTGCACTTTTTGTTCCGCTTTCAATATCTTCCTTATACTCAAATCCAGGCTCCCTTAAATGACAGTGGGCATCAACCAATCCAGGAAGAACATGCTTACCGTCAGCGTATATGATGTCGCCACTTGAAAACTCCAGATCCTTACCTACTTCAACTATTTTTCCTTCCTCAATCAAAATATCCATTATGCCGTTTGTCTTGGATTTGGCATCTACAACATATCCGCCTTTAATTAATATTCTCACTAGAATCCCTCCTTGTTAAAAGGTAAAGAAGAGCCATCCTCACAGCAACACCGTTGGCCACCTGCTCATTGATAAGCGACTGCTCACCATCAACCACTGAAGTTGATAACTCGACACCTCTGTTAACCGGTCCCGGATGAAGTATCAAGGCATCCTCTTTCGCAAGCTTTAACCGCTTCTCGTCAAGCCCAAAGAACCTGGCATATTCCCTTGTACTTGGGAACAAGCCTTTCTTCTGTCTTTCCAATTGAATTCTAAGACCCATAACCACATCAGCATCAATCAATGCTTCCTGTACTGTATTAAAGACCTTGATACCCACTTTCTCAAGCTCCGGAGGTATTAAAGTAGATGGTCCCGCAACACTAACTTCAGCACCTAGCTTGGTCATTCCCCAAATATTGCTCCTTGCCACCCTGCTATGGTATATGTCCCCTATTATTGCAACCTTGACCCCTCTAAGACTTCCTTTCTTCTCAACTATGGTAAACATGTCAAGGAGTGCCTGTGTCGGATGTTCATTCATTCCATCCCCGGCATTTATAATGGAGGCCCTTACATTTCTGGCAAGAAGATGCGGCGCTCCTGACATAGGGTGCCTTATTATAATTACATCAGCACCCATCATATCAACTGTTTTTCCTGTATCAATGAGGGTTTCACCTTTTGCCACACTGCTGCTTGAAGCCGATATGTTGGCAGCACTTGCACTCATATACTTTGCAGCAAGCTCAAAAGACAACCTAGTCCTTGTGCTGTTCTCATAGAACAGGGTTATAATGGACTTCCCCTGCAAATGAGGAGTTTTCTTATTCTTTGATGTAAGTATAACCTTCATCGTTTTTGCAGTGTTTAAAACATAATCAATTTCCTCTGCTGTAAGATCTTTAAGTCCCAAGAGATCTTTTGATTTTAAAATCATATTTGCACCTCACTCTTGAATAAACTTTTACT